>NZ_JABWRI010000027.1:0-81530 GCF_014268865.1 Pseudomonas sp. BW16M2
AGGCCGTGTACGTAGCGCATCGGGCGCTGGCCGCGCAGGATGGTGAACAGCGCGGGCTTGTCGAGCAGGTGGGCGAAGTCGACGTTGTCTTCGTAGCTGACCAGTTCGAGCACCAGCGTGAACGGGGTGCTGAGGGCTTCGTCGAGGGTGAACGAGACCACCTCGAACGGGTCCTGGCTGGCCAGGGGCTCGAAGCGGTAGCTCAGGTTGGATTGGTGGGTCATGGCACTCCAGTGTTTATATGTAACTAGTTGTTATCTGGAATTGTCAGGGCTGCAGAAGAGTCCGTAGGACCCTGTAAATGGCGAGCAAGAAAATGCCCCTGGCAAAGACGAAGGCCTAGGCTAGAACGATGTTTAAAATAATTAAATAAACTTTGCGTTCTTATTTTTGTGGGTTTGTAGGATGTTTCTTAGTTGGTGTTTTATTAATTGTTACTACTTGGTGAAAGAGTCCGGCCGGATACAACTAGATTCGTTTTTCGAACCCCGGCCCGCATCAGTCTTGCCCTGGATCAACGCCTCCACGCCCATTCCGGCGGATGCTGAAAACCTACCGTCAGCTTGAGAGGATCCGGCCATGAGCAGCACGTTCTTCATCCCTGCCGTGAACATCATGGGCATCGACTGCCTGGACGAGGCGATGACCGCGATCGCCGGCTATGGCCTGCGCAAGGCATTGATCGTCACTGATGCCGGGTTGGCCAAGGCCGGCGTCGCCGAGCGCATCGCCGGGATGCTGGCCATGCGCGACATCGATTCGCGGGTGTTCGACGGCGCCAAGCCCAACCCGAGCATCGCCAACGTCGAGGCGGGCCTGGCGATGCTGCGTCGCGAGGGCTGCGACTGCGTGGTCTCGCTGGGGGGCGGCTCACCCCATGACTGCGCCAAGGGCATCGCCCTGTGCGCCACCAACGGTGGGCATATCAGCGACTACGAAGGCGTGGATCGCTCGGCCAGGCCGCAGCTGCCGCTGATCGCGATCAATACCACGGCGGGCACGGCCAGCGAGATGACCCGCTTCTGCATCATCACCGACGAGGCGCGCCACGTGAAAATGGCCATCGTCGATCGCAACGTCACGCCGATCCTCTCGGTCAACGATCCGGCGCTGATGGTCGGCATGCCCAAGGGCCTCACCGCCGCCACCGGCATGGACGCGCTGACCCACGCCATCGAGGCCTATGTCTCCACCGCCGCCACGCCGATCACCGACGCCTGCGCGCTCAAGGCCGTGAGCCTGATCAGCGACAACCTGCGCCAGGCCGTCGCCGACGGCGGCGACCTGGTGGCGCGGGAGAACATGGCCTATGCCCAGTTCCTGGCGGGCATGGCGTTCAACAATGCCTCGCTGGGCTATGTGCACGCCATGGCGCACCAGCTGGGTGGCTTCTACGACCTGCCCCATGGTGTATGCAACGCGGTGCTGCTGCCCCATGTGCAGCGCTTCAACGCCAAGGTCAGCGCCTCGCGCCTGCGCGACGTGGCCAAGGCCATGGGGGTGAAGGTCTGCGGGCTGGACGCGGAGCAGGGCGCCGGGGCGGCGATCTCGGCCATCGAGCACCTGGCGGCGGCCATCGGCATCCCGGCCGGGCTGGCGGAGCTGGGGGCCAAGGTCGAGGATGTGCCGGTGCTGGCGGCCAATGCCTTGAAGGATGCCTGTGGGTTGACCAATCCGCGGGTGGCCAGCCAGGTGGAGATCGAGGCGATCTTCAAGGCGGCGTTCTAGCCTGGTCGAGTCATCGCGGGGCAAGCCCGCTCCCACACAAGCCAGCTCTCACAAGGGCCGTGAAAATCGGCCCTTGTGGGGCTTGCTCAGCGTTCGCGCATGAAGAACCCAGCCACGTACTTGCGGAAGGTCTCCAGGCTCTTGAAGTCGGCGTAGCGCTTGAAGTTCTCGGCATCCGGCTCCGGCCCGATCGGCTGCTCCAGCAACGACACCGACAGCACCCGGTCCTGGTCCGAGGTCAGCACCAGTTCGTCCATCACCTGGCCGCCGATCACCGGGCGGCGCATCAATACTTTCACCCCCTTGCTCGCCATCCAGTCGATCAGCGACACCAGCGCCTTGAGCGGTTCGCGCTCTTCGTCGCGGTACACCGGGAACAGGTGCCCACGTGACAGCACCGGCACGCTGGCGACATGGATCAGTTCGTAGAAATGGCTGCCGGCGGTGGCCGGCGAGTACAGCGCCAGGGCCAGCAAGGGGCCTGAAGCGCGGTTGCCGCCCCAGTAGTGGTGATGGCCCTGGAAGTCGAAGCCGTCCTCGCTGCGGTTGTTGAACACCTTGCGGCCCTTGATCTGGTCGACGCAGTCGAGCAGCAGGCCATGCCGGCGATGGTTGCCGAACACCGTGGCCTCGCGCAGGCGCGCCTTGAGCATCATCATGTGCTTCATGTCCAGGCGCGTTTCCAGGTAGTTGCTGGCCGGCACTCGTTCCAGCAACGGGTAGCGCCCGGCGACGCCGCGCAGCTCGGCGAACTGGGCGGTGAGGTCCTTCTTCAGGTGGGTGGCGTAGACGTTCAGGCCGCTGGCCTCGATCCAGGTCAGCAGCAGCGACAGCAGGCGTTGCTGCTCGCGGCGCTCGCCGGGGTCGCGTGGTCCGGCGGCCGCTTCGCCATCACTGGCACGGCGGTAGTCGCCGAGCAGCCGCAACGGCGCATCCGGCGCCAGCCAGGCCGCGGGAGACGTGTTGTCCTCGGCGCTTGCGCCGGTCTCGCGCTCATCCTTGCTGAACGGGCAGCCCGGGGTGTGTTCGGGGGTGTCGGGATTGTTGCGCAGGAACAGGGTGCCGGTGTTGCCGTTCAGCGACACGTTGAGCACCGGCAGGGCGTCCTGGCGGCAATCGCAGGCCAACCATTGGTTGGCGCTGCGCACTTTCATCAGCCACTGGTTGGCCTGCAGCAGGCGGGGGCCGGCCAGGGTGCCGGTGGCGAAGCTGGCCAGCAGTTCCTCTTCGGCCAGGGTCAGGCTGTGCACCTGCGCGCCGGATTTTTCGATGATACGCATTGAGAGGCAGCTCCAAGCTACAAGCCTCAAGCTTCAAGCAAAGCGCGGCGGCTTTCAACTTGAAGCTCGCGGCCTGGAGCCCGCCGCTCATTGGCCGCTGAACAGCTTGGCGGCGCGGGCGCGGATTTCCTCGGGGGTGAGGTCTTCCTTGTGGGTGGAGACGAACCACAGGTTGTTGAACGGATCCATCAGGGTGCCGCTGCGGTCGCCGTAGAACTGGTCCTGCACTTCGCGCACTTGTGTCGCGCCAGCACGCAGGGCCTGGGCATAGACTTTGTCGCAGTCCTCTACATACAGGTGCAGGCCGACCCCCGGGACCTCGATGTCCTCGCTGGGCTTGAGGCCGCCCTCCATGTCACAGGGTGAGCCGAGCATCAGCGACGAATCACCGATTTTCAGCTCGGCATGGCCGACGCTGCCGTCAGGGCCTTCGAGGCGGAACATCTCGATGGCGCCGAAGGCCTGCTTGTAGAATTCGATGGCCTTGGCGGCCTCCCTGATGCCGAGGTAGGGGGTGATGCTGCGCTGGCCTTCGGGGATGGGTTTGACTGGCATTTTCGTAAGCTCCTTTCACGTGGGTTGTTGTGTGCAACAGCCTGGTGATTAGAGTCGTCTACGCGGATGGAAAATCGACAGTCGCGTTATATCGATTGTCGATAAAAAACCATGTTTATGGGTTTATGCGATCGGGGTAGGAGCGGCCTTGTGTCGCGAAAGGGCTGCATAGCAGCCCCGGCGATTGATGCTTTTACGCTGAAAATCTGGGGCCGCTGCGCGCCCCTTTCGCGACACAAGGCCGCTCCTACAGGGGAAGTGCGTGAAGCTTTAGAAAATGTAATCGGTGGTCAGGAAACTCGACTGCCGGTTACGGATGATCTCGCTGATCAGTTCCTTGTTCGCCTCCTGGAACTTGGTCGCCACCAAAGTACGAATGGAGAACACCCGCAGCGCATCATGCACCGACAAGGTCCCCTCGGCGCTGTTCTTGCGGCCGTTGAACGGGTAGGTGTCCGGCCCGCGCTGGCACTGGGCGTTGAGGTTGATCCGGCCGACCTGGTTGGCGAAGGTGTCGACCAGCGCGCCGACGGTCTCGGGGTCGTTGCCGAACAGGCTCAGCTGCTGGCCGTAGTCGGAGTCGAGCACGTAATCGATCACCGTCTGCAGGTCGCGGTAGGGCACCACCGGCACCAGCGGGCCGAACTGTTCCTCGTGGTAGACACGCATGTCCTGGCTGACCGGGTAGAGCAGGGCGGGGTAGAAGAACGAACCGCGACTCTGCCCACCGCCTTCGTTGAGTACCCGCGCGCCCTTGGCGGTGGCGTCGGCCACCAGGCCGTCGAGGTAGTCGACCTTGCCCGGTTCCGGCAGCGGCGTCAGCGCCACGCCTGGCTCCCAGGGCATGCCCGGCTTCAGCGCGGCGAGCTTGCGCTGGAACTTGTCGAGGAAGGCATCGACCACGTCCTCGTGCACGAACAGGATCTTCAGCGCCGTGCAGCGCTGGCCGTTGAACGACAGGGCGCCGGTGACGGCCTCTTCGACGGCGTTGTCCAGGTCGACCTGGGGCAGGACGATGCCGGGGTTCTTGGCGTCCAGGCCCAGGGCCGCGCGCAGGCGGTGCGGGCGCGGATGGAGCTTCTTCAGGTCGCTGGCGGCCTTGTGGGTGCCGATGAAGGCGAACACGTCGACCTTGCCGCTGGCCATCAGCGCGCTGACGGTCTCGCGGCCACGCCCGTAGATGACGTTGATCACCCCCGGCGGGAAGCTGTCGCGGAAGGCCTCAAGCAGCGGGCGGATCAGCAGCACGCCGAACTTGGCCGGCTTGAACACCACGGTGTTACCCATGATCAGTGCCGGGATCAGCGTGGTGAAGGTCTCGTTGAGCGGGTAGTTGTAGGGGCCCATGCACAGCGCCACGCCCAGCGGTGCCCGGCGGATCTGGCCGAGTGTGCCCTGTTCGAGCTCGAAGCGGCTGGAGCGGCGGTCGAGGTCCTTGAGCGCGTCGATGGTGTCGACGATGTAGTCGCAGGTGCGGTCGAACTCCTTTTCCGAGTCCTTGAGGTTCTTGCCGATCTCCCACATCAGTAGCTTGACCACCGCCGTGCGCTGCTCGCGCATGCGCGCCAGGAAGGCCTCGACATGCTGGATGCGTTCGGCCACGCGCATGTTCGGCCAGGCACCGCGGCCCTTGTCGTAGGCGGCCACGGCCGCGTCGAGGGCGGTCAGCGCGGTGTCGGCGTCCAGCAGCGGCGCGCTGCCGAGGATCACCTGGCGTTCGCTGTCGCCCTCCTTGAGCCATACCGGGCTGCGCACGGTGGCCAGCGGCCCGTCCCAGCGGCGCAGCTCGCCGCCGACCAGATAGTCGCGTTGCTCCAGCGGCGCGCCCAGGCGCCAGGCTTCGGGGATGTCCTCGGGGGCGGGAAACAGCGAATCGAGCAGACGGTCCATGGGTACTGCACCTCTCAAATCCGGATGGTGAAACGCTTCAGCCTGCGAGCATGCGCCGACCGGCTGAAAATTGCCAGCCTGGCGCAGCCGCACGCGGTCATTCCTCGAAGGGCGGCGGGAACACCTCGGCGTCCATCAGCCGCATCGCACCGATCGACAGGCCATAGTCCATGGCCCGTGGGTCGGCGAACGTGCGCAGGCGCTGCCACAGCTGCGGCTGAGTGTAGTCCGGCAGGTCCTGCAGCCCGCGCAGGTCACGGCGATATTGCAGCGGCAGGGCGTTCCAGATGCTCCAGTCGTCGACATCGGTGTCCTCCAGCATTTCTTCGTACTCGGCGTCGGCCACCAGCAGGTCGACGCCATTGCGCTCGTAGTAGGCCTGGATCTGCTGGCTGACGCGCTCGCTGAGTTCGGCGCTCTCCAGCCACAGGGCCTGGCCCGCCACCCGCGACAGGTGCAGGTCGTCCGGCAAATGGGTGAAGCGGTTATCGCGCAGATCGAAAACGATGGGGCGCCAGTCGTCATCGTTGCGCAGGCCGGCTGGCCAGTCCGCCAGTTCGCAGGTGTTGAGGTTGAGCATGTCCAGCGCGGCCAGGCGGCTCAGGTCCGGGCTGCGGGCCAGCGGGTTGTGCGACAGGTCGAGCAGGCGAAGGTTGTCGAGGCGATCCAGGACAACCTGGTTGGCGTCGTTCCAGAGGATGCTGTTGCCTTGCATATCCAGCCATTCCAGTGAGCGCGGCACCGCGACCGCTGGTATTTGCTCGAAGCCGCAGTTCATCAGGTGCAGGCGTTGCAAGTCGGGAAAGCGTTCGAGGAACTCCGCGGGCAGCTCGCTCAGGGCGGGGTTGGCGCCCAGGTCGATGCGCTGGATATGGGTGAAGCGATCAGGTAACGCCAGCGAGGCCAGGTCCTGGTTGGTCAGGTTCAAGTCGGTCAGGCTGATCAGGTGGATGACCCGGCCTTCTTCCTCTGAGTACTCCGAGATCCGTTGCCAGTTGCTTACCAGCCGGCGTGCGGCGGCCTGGCGCAGCGGGTTGTTGCCTGCCCAGGCACGCATCTGGTCGCGGAACGCCAGCAGTTGCCGTTCCAGTTCGGCGAGCTGCTGTGCCGGATTCAGGCCGGCCTCGAACCATTGGGTCAGTTGCTCGTTGACCTGGTAATCGGCTGTTTCGGGGTAGAGCGCGCGGTAGCGGCGAAAGAACGCGCCGACGTCGATGCGCTGTGCGGGTGGTGCAGGCTCGTCCATACCGCCGCGTAACTGACCATGGTTGCCCCAACCCGACGTCGAGTCGTTCAGTAGACGTCCGGCCATGGCTCGCTCCGACAGGGCCAGCGCGTGGATCTTGCGGCGCAGTTCATCGATGTTGGTGGCCGTCAGGCCAAGGGCCGCACGGTCGCCGGAGGAGAGGGCCTGCACGATGGCACGGCAGAGGTCGTGGTCCTGCTGCAGAGGGACCGGTCGTTCTCCGAGGTAGGCTTCGTAGCCCTCGGCAGACTTGAGCACGGTACAGACACGACTGGCGTCCAGGGTACCGGCGACCAGCAGCAGCGGGCCTTGGGGGGACGCGGCCCGCAGCTCCAGGCGCAGTTGCTCCGGCCAGCCAGGCAGCTGCGGCATCGCGTTGATGATCAGGCGCTCGCTCAGCAGGCTGGCTTGCTCGGGAAGATACAGCCCCTTCAGGGCGTTCTTCAGGACGCTCTCGTCACGCTGATCGACGCGCCGCAGGCGCTGGCTGCCGTCTTCGAGGGTGACGGGTTCGAGGCTTTCCATCAACGGGCTGCCGGCAAGGCGTGACGCGGTCTTGCCGGCCAGATGCAGCCCGCCGATCAGCGCCAGGTTGAGGCCCACCGACTTGAGGTGGGCCATGGCCTGCTCGCGGTCACCGACCTGCCAGGACTCATAACCTTCGTAGGCTTCATCCAGCAGTTGGTAGGCAATTACCGCGGTCATGATCGTGCCTAATGCGGGGACGAACATGCCGGCGATCATCAGCATGTCGAGGCCGGCGCTGGCCCAGAGGGCCTTGCGCGCCTTGAGCGCCTGTTCGTCGGCCTGCGCGGTAGGCACGGCCAGTTGTCGGGCTTCGTATTTCAGGCGTGCAAAGTGGTCGTCGTGGAGGAAGTCGTACAGGTCTGCGGCGATGGGCAGGGTGCGCAAGCGCAGGTTGCCACCGGCATTCTGACGCAGGCGACTGGCGAACTGGCCCTGCTGCTCGCTTGGCACATAAGCCATGAAACCTTGGCGAAATGGCTCCTGCTGCAGGTCGCTGCGTAACTGTCGGTGCAGGGTTTCGAGGTTATCGAAGGCGCGCAGGCTGTCTGCCTGTCCCGGCAGGTACAGCACGATGCCCGGAGTGCCGATGTCGATCAGGACGGCCTCGTGCAGGGTGATGCCGAACAGGCTCAGTTGGCTACTGGGCAATGCTTTGCCATTTTCCAGCAAGGTCTGCAGCGCATCCCATCCCGCACCACTGAGGCGGTTGCGGACTCGGGCGAGGTCAGCCGCCAGACGCAGGCTGTCCTGGTACACGCGCAGCGCCGCCGGGCGCACGCCGGACGCGGCGAAGGCGGTATCGAGGTGATCCTGGTAAGCCTGGCCGAGGTCCAGCTCGCGGCAGGTTCTGGCGAACGCTTCGGGTGTCAGCGCCAGGGGCTTGATCTGGATCTGCTCCGAAGGCAGGTCGATATCGACTTCGGTCTCGCTGTCGCCCAGGGTCGTCTTGCCGGTGACCACGGTCTGGCTGACCTGCCAGTCGCTGTCCAGGGCTAGGGCGCTGTCGCGGCTGAAGGTCACGGTGTCGCTGAAGTTGTGCAAGGCGGCTTCGAGCAGACTGCGGTGTTCGTGGTGGGTAAGGTAGACCTGGAAGCTGTAGAGGTGCTTCACCCAGACCAGTGATGTACTACGCAGCGGTGCGCTGAATCCGTGTTGCGTGCGCAAGCGTTCGGTGAGCAGGGGCTCGGCGAATTCGTTGATGTTATTAAGGCCGCGTAGGCGCCGTGCCAGCGCGCGTTGCGCCTGCATCAGGCGTGTCTGGCTGGCCTCGACCGCTTCGCGCAGGTGCGGCGCAGCATTGGCGAACCAGGCCGCCTCGGCGCCGGGCAGGCCCTGCGCCGGCAGGATGGCGTCGCTCAGTTGCTGCCAGTGTTCGGCACTGGCTTCCCTTGCCCAGGTGGGCAGTCGGCGTTGCAGAAGGGCGTGGTGTGGGTGAACGGTATCCGCTGTCATCTGTGGCTCCTTGCAAAGCGCACATCAGAGCAGCCGTGACGGGGCTGTGGGAGGTACAAGTTTGTACCGGCAAAACAAACCTCAACATTGGCCGCGCAGCGCCGATAACTGCGTAATTGCCTGCCATCGCCTGCCTATGATCACTCCCCAGCCCCCACAAGACCCCACGCCAGCCCCAGCCGGGACCTTGCGCCAATCGCTCAATCGCCTGCTGCCGGTCGGTCTCGCCCTGGTGGGTATCGGCCTGTCGGTGGCCCTGGGGCACCTGGATGCGCAGCGCGAGCGCAGTGAGCAACTTGGCAATCTTGCGGCCCGCCTGGCAGGGATGCGCGGCACCCTGGAAGCCCAGTTGGGCGCGGCATTTGGCGAGGCCGAAGGCATCGCCCAGTTGATCAGCGCCGACGGTGGCATCAGCCCGGCGCACTTTCACGGCATGGCCCGCGATGCCGTGCAGTCGGTCCCCTACATGCGTCATATCGCACTGGCGCCGGGGGATGTGATCAGCGATGTCTACCCGATGGCGGGCAACGAGCGGCTGATCGGGCTGGACTATCGCCAGCTGCCAGACCAGTTCCCGCTGGTGCGATCGGCCCGCGACCAGGCCCAGCCGGTGCTGGCCGGTCCCCTGCTGCTGTACCAGGGTGGCCGGGCGCTGGTCTACCGGCGCCCGGTGTTCGTCACTGGCAAGCGCGGCGTGCGCTTCTACTGGGGCAATGTGTCGATCGTCGCCGATATCGACCGCTTGCTGCTGACGGCGGGATTGCGCCCGGATACCGAGTTCGAGGTCGCCGTGCGCGGCGGCGACGGCAAGGGCGCCGAGGGTGCGTTGATCTGGGGCGATCCGAAGCTGTTCGACACGTCGCAGGTGAAGATGACCGTGGAAGTGCCGGGCGGTGTCTGGCAACTGGTGGCGGCGCCACGGGGTGGCTGGTCGGGGCTGGACCTGTTCGGCTCGCCGCTGTTCCTGTTCGCCTTGAGCTGCACGGGGCTGTTCAGCCTGTTCGTCGCCCAGCTCAACCGCAAGCAGCGCCTGCTCGAGCAGCGCAACCGCGAGCTGCAGCGCTACCAGGCCCAGCTCGAACGCCTGGCCCACTACGACACCATCACCGGGCTGCCCAACCGGATCCTGTTCCAGCAGCAGCTGGGCGCGGCGATCCTGCAGGGGCATGGCCTGGCGGTGCTGATGCTTGATATCGACGGTTTCAAGCAGGTCAACGACAGCCTCGGGCATCCGATGGGCGATCTGTTGCTGCAACAGGCGACCGCGCGCTTCTTGCAGGAACTGGACAGCCAGGACCGCCTGTGCCGCCTGGGCGGCGACGAATTCGTGTTCATGCTGCAAGGCGCCCAGGGCCAGGTGAACCACCAGGTCCGTGCCTTGTTGCGCTGTCTGCAGCGGCCATTCGACCTCAATGGCAACGCCGCCCTGGTCACCGGCAGTATCGGCCTGGCCTGGTGCCCGCAGCACGGCGAGGACGCCGACAGCCTGCTGCGCCATGCCGACACCGCCATGTACGCGGCCAAGGAAGCCGGGCGCGATGCCTGGCGGCCTTACCACCCGGACATGACCGAGCGCCTGCAGCAGCGCCTGGAGCTGGAACGCAACCTGCGTCGGGCGCTGGAGCACAACGAATTCGAGCTGTGGTACCAGCCCAAGGTCGATTTGTTCAGCGGCCAGCTGGAGGGCGTCGAGGCCCTGCTGCGCTGGCGCGACCCCGAGCATGGCCTGGTCTCGCCGGGGGAGTTCATTCCCCTGGCCGAGCGCACCGGGCTGATCATCCCGCTGGGCGAGCGGGTGCTGGAACTGGCCTGCGCACAGCTGGCCGAGTGGCGCGCCGGCGACGGCCTGCCCGGACCGCTGGCGATCAACGTCGCGGCCTTGCAGATCGAGCGCAGCGACTACGTCACCAGCCTGGCCTCGGCGTTGGAGCGCCATGGCCTGCCGGCCAACCTGCTGGAAGTGGAGATCACCGAGAGCCTGCTGATGGAGAGCCAGCAACAGGCCTGCGCGGTGCTGGCGCAGCTGCAGGCCATGGGCGTGGCCACGGCGGTGGACGACTTCGGCACCGGCTATTCGTCGCTGGCCTACCTGCGCGCGTTGCCGATCGATCACCTGAAGATCGACCGCGCCTTCATCAAGGACCTGCCCGGCGACGATGACGCAGTGGCCATCGCCAGGGCGATCATCGACCTTGGCCACGCCCTGGGTTTTCGCATCACCGCCGAGGGCATCGAGACCCAGGAACAGTACGATTTCCTGCGCCATGCCGGCTGCGACCAGGGCCAGGGCTTCCTGCTCGGGCGACCGATGCCGGCCGAGGCGCTACGTCGCTGGCTGGCCGAGAACCATGAACGGCGGCATCGGCCGCCGGGGCGTTAGCTCGCTTGCTCGATGCTCAGGCTCGCATACCCCACCCGCGGCACCTGTCCCAGGCGCTGCTCGACCAGCGCCAGCAGCGATTCGCCGCTGGCCAGGTAGGCGTCGCCGAAATCATGCCCACCCAGCGCGCTGGGATGGGCCACCAGCTCCAGCACACCATGCGCGGGGGCCAGGCCGGCCTTGAGGTCGGCCGGGGTGCAGACGAAGTCGGCGGTGCTCCCGGCGAGCTGGCGCAGGCGCCAGTTGAGCAGGGTCTTGAACGCGCGCTTGGCCGGCCCGATGTTGTGCCCGAGGTTGCGCGCCAGGCGCACCGGCACGCCCTGGTCGCGGGCGAAGCGGGCGACGACGGTGCCCACCGGCCAGATGTTGTGCACGTGCTGGTGCGAGTCCAGGTGGCTGGGCATCAGGCCATGATCCAGGCAGTGTTTCCATTGGGCCTCGAGCTCCGCTTCCACGGCGGCTCGCTCGCGGCGTGACAGGCGCAGGGTGCGTTGCTTCAGGCGCAGGTCGAACTCGCCGTGGGGCGTGCAGAAGCGTGGCTCGGCCAGGATTGCCTGGCTCAGCGGGCGACCGTAGGTGAGGTTGAAGTGCAGCCCGATGCGTCCCTTGAGCGCCGGCTGCTGGGCCAACGCGCAGGCGGCGGCAAAGGCCGGCATGTTGGCCATGGCCGTGGCCGAGCTGATCAGTCCGGCCTGGAAGGCGTGCAGGATGACCGCGTTGGTGTGGGCACTGAGGCCGAAATCGTCAGCGTTGACTATGACCTGGGATGGCATCCGGGCGCTCCTGTGACGGGGTGGGGGCGACAACATCGGCTTCGTTGCGCGGCGAGCGCCTGCGCAGGCGTGGTTTGAGCCAGTGCCAGCAGCGCTGCGCCAGGCCCAGCAGCACGCCGTCGGGACGCCAGCTGTAGCTGCTCAGGCGCCACTGTTCGAGCTGGCCGGTCATGCGTTCGTGCAGTTGGTGGCTGGAGTTGTCCAGGCTGACTCGCGAGGCGTCGATCCATTTCCAGTCCGCATCCAGGCCCCAGTGGATCCACTCCTCCAGGAGCACGCGGCCGCTGCCCAAGTCACGGTGTTCGGGCACGAAGGCGAGGTTGTAGTCGTAGACCCGGCCGCGCTCCACCAGGCCCAGGCGGTAGCTGATGCAGCGCCCGTCCAGCTCCAGCAGCACCAGGCACACCAGGCCTTCGCCGGCCAGCGCGGTGAAGGCCTGGTCCATCCACTGGCGGCGCAGGGGGCCGGAGAAAATGCCGACCTCGTCGTCGCCTTTCCAGCTCACGGCCTCGACGGCGCTGATGGCGTCGAGCAGTTCACCCATGTTCTCGGCGGTGGCCATGACCCGGCGCACGCTGGCGCCGCAGGCGTTGATCCGTTTGCGCGCGCGGCGCAGCTTGTAGCGCGGATCGCCGCTGACCTCCTGGCGATCCTGTTCGTTGATGCGGTGCACCGGCACGCGGCAGGTCAGGCGCTGCTGCCAAGTGGAGCTGGCGCCGGCCCACTGGCGCAGCCAGCCTTCGTGCTCGGCGTTGTCTGGCACCTCGTTCAGTTGCAGCAGGGCATGGGGCATGTGCTTGCGGATGGCCTGCAGGACCTGGTCGGCGTACAGCGCCGGCAGGTCGATGAGCAGGGCGATGCGGTCGCTCAGCGGATAGCCCAGGTGGCGTACCACCGGCGCGAACAGCGGGCCGAAGGGCTCCCGGGCGCGGACCAGTGGCAGGCACAGGCACAGGCGTTCGTCCTGGAAGCCGAGCAGCACGCCGAGCCGCTGGCTGGGCAGCAGGGCGGCCTCGGCGGCGCGCAGCCAGCCGAGGTGATTGAACGGCGTGCTGCCGGGCAGGCGCCGGCGCAGCGCCTCGTAGTCGGCGGCGGGGAAGTCGTCGCTGCGCAGCGAGGCGCACCATCTGAGCTGCAGGGCCATGGCTTCAGCCCGCCGTGGCCGAGGAGGCCGGAGCCTCCGGTTTGCGCAGTGGCTCCAGGCGCGAGGTGGTGTAGCGGCTCTCGCGGTAGAACCTCCAGCGGCCGAACAGGCAGTACACGTTCATGATCCGTCCTTGCTCCTTATAGCCCATGCGCAGGTGCAGCTTGAGCGCCGGGATGTTGTGCTGCTCGCACACGTCCACCACCTTGGTGCAGCCCTGGGAGGCCATGGCTTTCCATAGCGCCAGCTGCAGGTCCACCGACAGCTCGGTGCCCCAGTACTTGCGGATCAGCTCGCCGCCGAACTCGAAGAACTCGCCCGGCCCGACCGGGAACCAGCAGCCATAGTAGTGACGGTCGTGGTAGTGGCGGCTGCTGCCCCAGATGAAGGCCACGGCGTCGTTGTCGTCGTCGAGGAACATCAGTCCGGTATGGCCTTCGGCGGCCAGCTCGCGCATGGTCTCGACGCGGTCGCCGAAGTGACGGGCGAAGGCCTGCACGTTGTGCACGGTGATGCTTTCGACGCGCAGGCTGCCGTAAGGCTTGAGCCGGTGCGGCGGCACCGGGCTGACCAGGTCGCGCTCCATCCACAGCAGTTCCCAATGATAGAAGACGTAGTGCCGGAAGGCGCTACCGAGGGTGTCGCGCAGTCCCTTGCGCTTGATGCGGTCCTGGATCTTGGTGAATGCAGTCATGGTGCCTCCTGGGCATGGCTGATCGAGGTGCGTCTCATGACGCGCTCCAGGTCAGGGCGAATACGGTCTGCCCTGGCAGTTGAAAACGGACCTGGCCATCGGCGCAGCTGAAGCTGGCGCGACGGCTCTGGTTGTCGGGGCCGAACAGTTCGAGCTGGCCGGCGGGGCAGTCGCCCAGGGCCAGCGCCACCTGTTGCAGGCGCTCGGCCTTGTTCACCCCCAGCAGGCTGCGCTGGTGCTGGCGGGCCATGGCCAGGGCGTCGACCTCGAAGGCGTCGTTGTCCAGGGCCAGCACCTGGTCCAGCCAGTGGCGCTGGATGAACTGCTGGGCCAGGCCCACCGGCTTGAGTTCGTAGCGCTGCTCGCCGGTATCGCGCAGCATGCCCTTGGGCCATTCGGGCTCGTCGGCGACATGGAACCAGTTGAGCATGTCGAGCAGGCCGTCACCGGCGGCGTTGATCACCACCGAGGTCCACCACAGGCCGGCGTAGTGGGTGTTCTGTTCGTAGGGGCTGAGGCTCGAGCCACTGGACAGGTTGGTCTGGTCCAGCAGCAATGCCTTGCGTGGCCGGCCCTGGTCGTCCAGGCCCACCAGCCCGGCGGCCTGGCGCACGTTGTCGCGGTAGCTGCGGGTGGCGAGCAGGTCGCGGACCATCCATTCGTGCCAGGCCAGGGCGTCGATCTGTGCGCCCTGTTCGGCGAGCAGGCGCCGCGCCCAGTCGATGCCGCGGCGTTGCTTGCCGTCGTCGGTGAAGGGCCCGCCGAGCAGGCGCGAGGAGGCCGGCATGGCGATGCGCACGCCGGCCTCGCGGGCGCCGGGGTAATCGCGCACGCGCCTGGCCATGGCCTGGAAGAAGTCACGGTAGCTGGCGTAGTCGCGGTAGTTGAGGTTGGGCTCGTCGGCAAAGGCCAGGTAGTGGATGCCTTTGCCGCCCAGGGCCTTGGTCGCCTCGAGCCAGGCGTCAAGGCCATCGCTGCTGGTGCGGTCGCTGCGCAGGTCGGCGACCCGGGCGCTGCCGGCCAGCAGGGTGATGTCCTGGAGGATGCCGAAACGTTCCTGGTAGAGCTTGCGCCAGGCGTTCTCGAAGTTGGGTTGGCGTTGCAGCACGTCGACGAAGCTGTAGAACCCGGCGGCCTGGGGCCGCAGGGCGTCCAGGGCGGCGAAGCTCGAGGCCGGCGGCAGCACATAGGGCAGGGCAACCCCTAGCCTTGGCGTGGGGCCGAGTACTTTGCTGCCCAGGGCCAGGCGCACCTGGCCTGGTTGCTGGGGCAGGTCGCCCAGGTCGTCAGCACGCTGGGCAAACAGGTTGGCGCTGCCGTCGAGCCAGAACGCCGCCTTGCCGCTGCCCTGCAGGCCCAGGCGCCAGGTCTCGTCGCGGCTGCTGACCGGCAGCGGCAGCTGGTCGAAGCGCCAGTAGGCGCGGTAGGGCTTGAGCGGCAACTGCACGCGGCGACCGTCACCGAGGCGTTCGGCGAACAGCCCGTGGACGCCGCCGTGGTGCTTGCCGGCCAACACCGCCCGTTCGCCGGCCTTGACCCGGAAGTACAGCTCGACGCCCGGCCCGACCTCGGCGCTGAAGTGCACCTTGGCCGGCGCGAACAGCGCACGGGTGCTGGCATCGTGTTGGATACGGTAGTCGCGGAAGCTGTAGCCGGGCACTTCCAGGCGATAAGTGCCGCCACCCGATGCCAGGGGCCAGCGCTGCTCGCCGCGCACCTGCGCGGCCTCGATGTGCCGTTCGCCGGCCAGGCGGCCCTGGCCGTCCAGCAGGTACAGGCGCTCCGGGTTGGCGTCGGCCTGCCAGGCCGGGCGCCACTGGATGCGCAACTCGTCGGCGCGGGCCGGCAGCAGGTACAGGCTGCCATCGCGGATCTCGCCCCATTGCACGGGCGCGGCGAGCGCCGTTTGCGCCAGCAGCGCGGTGCACAGCAGCAGGGCTTTCATGCCGCCCTCCGTTGCAGCATCTGGCGCAGCGGCGCCAGGTCGGCGGGCAGGATGATCAGGGTCTGGCCGAGCGGCACGCCGCTGAGGCGGCAATACAGCACCAGCATGGCCAGGGTGACCGCCAGGTAGGCGATGGACGAGGCCGCCGCGGCGCCGACGATGCCCCATGCCGGGATCAGCAATACGTTGAGCACCAGGTTCAGCGCGGCGCCCGCGCCCATCAGCAGCGACACGGTGCCGGGACGGTTCTTGCCCAGCAGGTCCAGGCGCAGGATGCTGGCGTAGCACAGGCCGAGCAGGCCCGGCAGCAAGGCCAGCAGCGCCGGATAGGCCGGCGCGTAGTCGGCGCCGAACAGGGTTACGATCAGCCACTGGCCGATCAGCGCCATGCTCAGGCAGGCGCCGAGCATCACCGTGGCGGTCAGGCGCAGGGCCAGGGGTGTCAGCCGCTCCATGCCGGCGTCCTGCTGCAGCAGGCGTTTCATCAGCGGCGTGGTCACCGCCTCGGGGACGATCAGCAGCAGTTCGGCGGCGGCGCTGGCCATGGCGTAATGGCCCAGGGCGGTGCTGCCGAGCATGGCGCCGATGAACAGGTAGTCCGAGCGCAGGATCACCTGCTGGAACAAAAGGTCAGGGTGGCTCTTGGCGCTGTAGCTCAGCAGCTCGCGCTGGCCGCCGCGATCCCAGCGCAGGGTGAGCGGGTGCTGGCGGCGCAGCCACCACAAACCCAGCACCAGCACCAGGGCAATGCCGCACAGCCAGCTGATCAGCGCGGCCTCGAGGGCCTCGTCGCGCCACATCCAGAACAGCCCGAGGAACAGCAGCAGCGGCGCCAGCGATTCGGTCAGGCGCAGGGCGTTGAAGGCGCCGACACCGCCGCTGGCGTTGTGCAGGGTCAGCAGGCCGCTCTTGAGCACGGTCATCGGCACCGCCAGCAGCAACAGCCAGGCCAGCAGGCCCAGCTGCACGGTAATTTCCAGGTCGGTGCCGAACTCGCGCACCAGGAACACGCAAATCAGGGTCAGCAACCCGGCCAGCAGGCAGCCATAGACCAGCACCTGGCTCAGCAGCAGGCCCATGTCGCGCTGCTTGGCCGCCTGGTAGCCGACCGCGCTGTTCAGGCCGCCGCTGGTGGCGGCGCTGATCAGGTCGGGCAAGGTGCTGAGCAGGGCGAACAGGCCGCGCTCGCTGGGCCCGAGGATGCGCGCCAGCAGCACGTTGCGCAGCAGGCGCAGGGCGATCATCGCAAGCTTTGTGCCCATGCTCAGCGCCAGGTGACGCAGGTAGCTGTTGCGGTTCATCAGCGTTCTCCGCGGCTGATGCGCCAGGCCAGCAACGAAGGCCGGCTGGCATTGCGCTGGCTGACGCCGATGCGCGGCAGCGCCAGCGGGTCGTCCTGGCCCTGGCAGATCCCCGGGCGGGTGCTCAGGGCGTAGGGGTAGCGGTGCGCGGCGACCCGCGCGCGCACGCGCTCGTCGTGGTCGCCGTTGGGGTAGCAGTACACCGGCAGCGGTTCGCGGCAGCCTTCGTTGAGCGCGGCGTGGCTGCGTTGCAGCTCTTCGTTGAGGCGGTGGTCGTCCAGGTACGGCAGCAGGGCATGGCTGGCGCCGTGGGGGCCGAAGCGCACCAGGCCGGAATCCTCCAGGGCGCGCACCTGCTGCCAGTCCATGGCCTGGGGCAGCGACTCCGGCGGGCAGGCGTCGGTCAGCACATGCAGGGCCTGGGGGCTGAGGCTCTTGAGGGTCTGCAGGTAGCGCGCCAGCACCAGGCTGCGGGCCTTGCTGTGGTCGTGCATGAAGTAGGCCGCAGGCAGTGGCCGGCCGAGCTTGCGCAGGCGCTCGATCAGTTGCCGACGGGCCTCCTCGCCATGGCTGCCCCACAGGGTTTCGCCGACGCTTTCCCACCAGAAGCGCTGGCGGCTGCCGATGTAGTCGGTGGACAGGAAGATGCTCGCCGGCACCTGGTGGCGCTGCAGCAGCGGGAAGGCGTTGACGGCATTGTCGCGCCAGCCGTCGTCGAAGGTCAGGGCCACCTTGGGGCGGGTATCGCCGCGGGGCTCCTCGTGGCTCTTGAGCAAGTCCATGAGGCTGACGCAGTCGAAGTGCCGGGGCAGCCAGCGCAGCAGCCCTTCGAAGGCCCGGGGGCCGACGCACAGCTCGTTGCGATGGGGCAGGGCGGCGCTGGCGTCATCGGCCAGCACCCGGTGCAGCATGAGGATCACTCCGGCGCCGCGCAGTTCGGCGCGGCCACGCGGCGACTTGAAATAGAACCAGCCACTGGCCTGCTTGATGTGGGTCTTGATCGGCATGTCCGTCGCTCATCGATTCTGGTCTGGGTTCCATTGGCTGTAGCTGTGCCCGCGCAGGAACTGCCACAGGCCCACGCTCATGCCGGCGAGGGTGACCAGCACGAAGGCGGCCAGGCGGAACGGGCGTGGCAGGCGGCGGCGGGCGTCGAGCAGGCCGGCGATGGCGGCGGCGTAGCCGAGCAGCTGCAGGGCCAGGGTCAGGCGGTAGAATCCGGGTTCGATGGCCAGCCACAGGTTGGCTAGCAGCAACGGCAGCAGCAGCACCGGGGCCAGGCGGCGGATCAGCTTGTGGCTGATCAGGGCGATGGCGTACAGGCCGTGACGCGCCGGGTTGAGCAGCTCGCGGCGGGCGGCCAGGCTCAGCAGGCCACCGACGGTGACCCGCTGGCGGCGGCGGAACTGCTTGTCGGCCTCGTCCACGCCCTGGTCCAGCACCACCGCCTCGGGCACGTAGACGATACGCAGCCCTGCAGCCGGGGCGCAGGTGCTGATGAAGAAGTCGTCGTTGACCTGCTTGGGAATCGGTTGGTACAGCGCCCGGCGCAGGGCCAGCAGGGCACCGTCGGCCGAGACCATGCAGCCGGTGCGGTTCTCCACCTTGCGCACCCAGGCTTCGTAGTGCCGGTACAGGCTGTCGCCGATGCTCAGGCCCTTGCCCGGGTCGGGGATGATCATGTGCCCGGCGGTGCCGCCAACCTGGGCGTCTGCGAACGGGGCCAGCAGCAGCCCGAGGGTGTCGGCCGACCACTGGTTGTCGGCGTCGGTGAATACCAGCAGGTCGCCCGTGCACACCTGCACGGCACTGTTCAGCGCCCCGGCCTTGCCCAGGCGCGGCAGGTCCAGCACCTGCACCCGCGGGTCATCCAGGGCGCGGGCCAGCGCCACGGTACGGTCGCTGGAGCCGTCGCTGGCCACCACTACCTGCAGCTCGGCAGCCGGGTAGTCCTGACCGAGCACGCTGGCGAGCTTGGCTTCGATATGCCGCTCTTCGTTATGCGCGGCGATCACCACGCTCACCCGTTGCGCCGGTAATGGCGAATGCGTGCGACGGGCAAAGAACGGCGCGGCCAGGGTCAGCAGCAGGGGATAGCCGACCCAGGCGTACAACGGCAGCAACAGGCATAGCCAGAAGATGAACTCAGCCACGGGCGGGCCTCCTTGCGGTGCGGTTGAACAGGCTGAGGATGAACGCCGCGCCGGCCAGGTGCAGGCGCAGCCAGTGCAGGCCCCAGAGTTGCAGGGTGAGCAGCGGGTCTCGGTGCCGGCGGCTCTGGCGCAGGCTCAGGAACAGCGCGGGCAGGGCGCTGACCAGCAGGAAGAACAGCGCCACATGGGGAAAACCGTCGAGCAGGGCCGACAGGGCCATGGCGTCCAGCGCCCACGCCCCCACCGAAAGCAGCGGGAAGCGCAGCAGGCGCAGGCTCACGCCATGGCTGCGCAGCAGCTGCAGGTGGCTGCCTTGGCGCCACATCTCCTTGCCCAGCCATTCACGCCAGTTGGCCTCATAACCCCAGTGCAGCACCGCGGGCTGGCGCAGCACGCGCAGGCGGGCGCCGGACTCATGCAGGCGCAGGGTGAAGTCCTTGTCCTCGCCGGTACGCAGGCGCTCGTCGAAACCGCCGACCTGCTCGAACCAGCTGCGGCGCATCAGCAGGTTGGGGGTGGGCAGCCAGGTGCAGTCCTGCACCGTCTGGCCGGTGCGCAGGGTGCGCCGTTGCCAGGCCTGGGCGAACCACGGGGCGTGGCGCGGGGTGTCGCAGTCGAGGGCGAAGACATCACCTTCGCCGCGGCGCTGCAGGTCCAGCAGCAGGTCCAGCCAGTGCTCGGGCACCTCGATGTCGGCGTCGAGGAAGGCCAGCCATTCGCCGTGGCTGGCGGCCACGCCGGCGTTGCGCAGGGCGCCGATGGCCACCCCGGGCAGGGTCAGCACCTGGGCGCCGTGCTCGCGGGCGATACGTGGGCCATCGTCGCTGGAGCCGTTGTCGACCACGATCAGCTCGCAGGCCAGGCCTGCCGCGCTGGCCGAGCGCCGGGCGGCGTCCAGGGTGCGGCCGATATGGCGGGCCTCGTTGAACATCGGGATGACGATGCTCACCCGGCTCATCGGGCCACCTCCACTGGCTGTTGTTCACGGGCCTGGCCCAGCAGCACGCTGGACAGCGCCAGCATCAGCCACAGGTACTTGTGGCTGGGGGCGCTGAGGAACATCAGGAACAGGCCGATGGCCAGCATGCTCATGGTCAGGTGGGTCATCAGGTCGGCGCGGTCCGCATCACCGGCCGCGCGGAAGGCGGCGCGGGCCTGCCAGAAGTTGCGCAGGGCGAGAAAGATCATGCCGACGAACAGCAGGCCCGCCGGCAGGCCGACCTCGCTGAACAGCTCCAGGTAGGTGTTGTGGGCACGGCGGTAGAGGTCGGTGGTCTTGCTGTTGACCGGGGCGAAGGCCTTGGAGAAGCCGGTGTCGGCGTAATGCAGCGGGAAGGTACCGGGCCCGGTGCCGAGCAGCGGGCTGTGGCTGATCATTTCCTTGCCCACCACCAGGTAGGAGGCGCGTCGGCCCAGCGACTCGTCCTGGTGCGCGTTGACCCCGGACTTGAGCAGCATCAGCGACTGGATGCGCTCGGCGTAGCCCGCCGGCATCAGCGCCACGCCCAGGGGCAGGACGATGGCCAGGCCAAGCATGGCGAAGCCCAGGTGGCGCGGGCGGATGTAGGTCAGCTGTTCGCGGTAGTTGTACAGCACGATGCCCAGGCTGATCAGCAGCACCACCAGCCCCGAACGCGATTCGGTCTTGGTCATGCCCACCAGCAGCAACAGGCAGCAGCCGGCCCAGAACAGCTTGACCGGGATCTGCCGGGCCTTGATCGCCAGCCACAGCCCCAGCGGCATGGCGATGGTGATCAGCAGGGCGAAGGCGTTGGGGTCGAGCATGGCCGAGGCGCGGCCCTGTTCCTGGTACTTGGTGGAGAAGATCGCGAACAGGCAGGTGACGCACACGCTGACGGTGATCAGCCGGGCCAGCATCGGCAGGTTGAGGTCGCGGCCGACCAGCAGGGTGATGACGAACACCACCAGGCCCACCAGCAACTCGCGCAGGTGCCCGCCCGACAGCGCCAGGTCGTCGCTGGTCCACAGGCTCAGCAGGTACAGGGCCATGAACGCCAGCAGCAGGCGCCACTGGTTGCTGCGCAGGCGCTCGCCGGGCAACTGGCGCACCGCCAGTTGCAGGCTGAGGATCAGCACCAGGCCGATGCCCACCAGCTTGGCGCCGGACACCAGGCCGTCCTTGAGCAGCCCCTCCAGCGGCACCAGGGTGGCGATCGCCAGCAGGCCCCAGGCCGGCTTGCGGTACAGCACCAGCACGCCGGCCAGGCCGATCACGCCGCCGGGGGCCAGGAACGGGTAGGGGCTGGCCAGCAGCCCCAGGCTCAGCAGGGCCACCAGGGCTACCAGCGACAGGGGAATGATCATGCGACAACCTCCTCGGCCGTGCCCCGATAGACCAGGGCCCAGCGTTGTGCCAGGGTCGGCAGGTGGTAGCGTTCGCGTTGCGTGCGGCGGGCGCCGGCGACCAGCTCGGCGGCCTGTGCTGGATCCACGAGCAGGGCCTCGAGGTGTTCGCCCAGTTCGGTGCTGGCCAGCGGGGCGGCCAACAGACCGTTGCGCCCGTGTTCGATGACGTCGGGAATGCCGCCGACCCCGAAGGCCACTACTGGCACGCCATCCTGCATGGCCTCGAGCAGGATCATCGGCGTGCCTTCGGTGCGCGAGCTGATGACCAGGGCGTCCAGGCGTTTCATCCAGGCGCGCATGTCGCGCTGGAAGCCCGGCAGGGTGATGCGCGCGGTGAGACCGGCGGCGTCGATGCGGGCCTGCAGGGTGTCGCGCTCGGGGCCTTCGCCGAGCATCACGGCGTGGACCTGTGGGTGGCGCTGGCACACCGGGATCAGGGTGTCGAGGAACAGGTCGGGGCCTTTTTCGCTGGACAGGCGGCCGACGTAGGCGGCGAGCCAGGGGTTTTTATCGCAGTGGTGAGGTCCTGGCGTGGGAGCGGGCTTGCCCCGCGATGGCGATGTCAAATCTGACAGCGTATCGCGGGGCAAGCCCGCTCCCAC
The DNA here is from genome assembly GCF_014268865.1 of Pseudomonas sp. BW16M2. Classification (NCBI taxonomy): domain Bacteria; kingdom Pseudomonadati; phylum Pseudomonadota; class Gammaproteobacteria; order Pseudomonadales; family Pseudomonadaceae; genus Pseudomonas; species Pseudomonas sp. BW16M2. The sequence continues at coordinate 22,039 of NZ_JABWRI010000027.1, forward strand.
GAAACCCGCTCCTACGCCACCTGGCAGGTCATCCTTGGTGTGCTCGGGCAGCCCGTTGGGTATCACCCGCAACTTGGCCTCGGGCACGCCGGCATCGCGATGGATGCGGGCGATGCTCTCGGCCACGCACACCACCGTGTCCACCGTCGGCGTGCGGCACAGTTGCAAGCTGAGCCAGGTGTAGAAACGCTGCTTGCGGCTGCGCGGGGTGAAACCATGCTGGGTGCTGACCATCGGCAAGCGCCACAGGGTGGCGCCGATCCAGCCGAACAGCTGGCCCTTGAAGTTGTGGCTGTTGACCAACGGCCGTTGGCCGCGCTGCGCGCCAAGTACCTTGAGCACCGCCCCGAGCCCATGGCAGGTGTCGCATTCGACACCTGCCTCGCGAAAGCGCGCCACCAGCTCCGCCGGGGCATCGAGGAACAGTACCCGATGCTGGCCGGGGGTGGCCTGGCAGTGGTCCAGGAGCATGCGCTCGGCGCCGTAGAACCCGCCACTGCCGAGCAGGTGCAGGATCGGCCGGCCGGCATGCAGCGCGGCGTTCAATTGCGCACCCAGTGCCACAGGCGTGGCAGCGACCAGCTCTTGTGCGGGTTGGGCAGCGCCGGGGCCTGGTCGTTGATCACCAGCAGCACCGGCAGGCCCAGCTCGTGGCTGATCTGCGCCGGATGCTTGAAGCGGTGGTCGAAGAACTCCCTGACGTAGACCACGGCGATCGCCAGCAGCAGGCCGGTGACCAGGCCGAACGGAATGATCAGGCCAGGTTTCGGGAAGCTTGCCGCAGTGGGCTCGTAGGGCGCGCTGAGGATCCGCGCGTTGGACTGGCTGCCATCGAGCAGGCCCTGGCCGCGGCTTTCCTCGTAACGCTGGGCGTAGGTAGAGAAGGCCTTGTGCAGGGCATCGATCTCGGTGTCCAGCTGGCGGGTCTTGCTCTGGGTCTCGCGCAGCTGGAGGATGCGCTTGCTGTAGTCGGCAATGCGCTGGGTCTTCTGCTCGATCACCTGCTGGGTCACCGCCAGGTCCTGCTGGCGCTCACGGATGCGGTTCTCGACGATCTTGAGGAACTGCGCGCGCAACTGGGCGATCTGCTGGCGGGCCATCACCATCTGGTCGGAACCTGGCTGGAACACCGTGGCGTCGCCGTTGTAGCGGGCCAGCTGGGTGGTCAGCTGCTCGCCGAGCTGCTTGATCTCGCGGTCTTCGAAGGCGACGTTGTCGACCGTGGTGGTGAAGGTGTAGGGGAACGCGTAGTCGGCCATCCTCGCCTTGCTGGCTGCAGCCAGGCTGCTCTGCAGGTAGTCGAGCCACTTCTGGTTCTGCAGCTGGCGGTCACGCTGCAGGTTGAGCGCCTGCTCCTCGGTGTTGATGGCGTTCAGCCGGAAGGTGATCTCTTCCTTGGGGTCCGACGAGCCGATGGCGGTCAGCAGCCCCAGGCGCTGGCTTTCCAGGTCGCCCAGGCGGGCCTGGTAGTGCAGTTTCTTCTGCTCGTAGAACGCCTCGGGCAGCTCGTTGGACTGCAAGTCCTGGCGGTTGGCCAGGAAGTTCTCCAGCAGGCGGCTGACGAACAGCGTGCCCAGCTTCGGATCGTCGGCGCTGTAGGTGATGGAAATCACGTTGGAGCCGGGCAGGGTCTCGACCTTGAGATCCTTGACCGCCTGGTCGGTGAGGGTGTCGAGCTGGGTGTCGCGGTCATCGGCCACGCTGTTGCCGAACAGCCGGTGCAGCGGGTCGAACACCGCGTGGCGTACCGGGTCGAGCACGGTACGGCGCAGCAGGCCGGGCTCGTCCGGGTAGTGGCCTTCCTTGCGCAGCTCGCCGATGGTCTGGCGGATCAGGGTCGGCGAGCGCAGGATGTTGCTCTCGGTCTCCATGTCGGCCAGCGACGGCGGGATGAACTGGTCGGCCTGCTGGCTGAGCGCCGAGGTGGTGTCGCTCTGCGAGAGTTTCTTGGACTGCACGATGACTTCGGCGGTGATGTCGAAGCTCTGCTTGAGCACCAACGGCAACAGCACGGCGATCACCGCGAACACCAGGAACACCCGCTTCACCAGTTGGCGGTTGGCGAAGAAGATGCGGAAGAACTCATGCACATAGTTTTCTTTGGGTTGCGTGGTCATGGTCCGTCCCCCGGTCAGTCGTTGCTTTCTTTGTTGTCGACGCGGTAGCTGAAGCTGAAACCGAAGCCCTGGAACAGAATCACGTCGGCCAGTTGTCGGGACAGCTCGGCGGCGCTGGCCAGCTTGGTCTTGGGCACGTAGAGCATGTCTTCGGGCTGCAGGTAGGCGAGTTTCTGGGTACCGCCGGACAGCGCCTGGTCGACGTCGTAGTTGACCGCGTGCACGGTGTTGCCTTCACGGCGCATGATCACCACCGAACCGAGCTTGGCCTTCAGGGTCGGGCCACGGGCCAGGGTCAGGGCCTCGAGCACCGATATTGGGCGGCGGATCTGGAAGGCGCCGGGTTGGCCGACTTCGCCGAGCACGTAGATCTCGTTGGCGGCGGTGGACTTGAGCAGCACGTCCACGCTCATGCGCCCGGGCAGGGTGGCGTAGCGCTCGTTGAGGTAGTCGCGCAGCTGGTTGACGGTCATGCCCTGCAGCGGCACCGAGCCTATTTCCGGGAAAGTGGCGCGGCCGTCGTTGCCCACGGTGATGTCGCGGCTCATGCCGGTGCCGGGGTGGTTGAGGGCGTTCTTCAGGTTGACCTCGTCGGTCATCGGGCTGATCACCCGCACGGTGACCTGATCGCGGTTGGGCTTGAACACCCGCTTGTCCTGGTAGGCCTGGCGAATGGCGCTCTCGGCCTCGCCGGGGGTCATGCCCTCGACGCGCACCGCAGCGTTGGTGCTGGGCAGGGTGATGCTGCCGTCGGGCTGCACCAGCTGGTTGCCGTTCAGGCCGCTGGCGGCCATGAAGTTCAGGTCCAGGGTGTCGCCGGACTGGATGCGGTAGACCCCGGCCGACCGGTTGCTGACGTGGAAGATCACCTCCAGCACGTCCTGCGGGCGCAATACCTGCTCGCGGCGGGCGACTTCGGTGGCCTGGCTCTCGGCTGGTGGCGCGGTGAGGATCTGCACCGGCATCTGGCGGTCTTCCTGGCTGGCGCAGCCGGCCAGGGCCAGCACGCACAGGGCAATCGATGGGTATCTCATGGCGTTCATCCTGTGCGGCCTCTCAGAGATTTTCGTACAGCCACTTGGGCATGTAGTACTTGCGCTTGTTGAACACGCTGCCGATCAATCGCGCGCCTGCCTGGGTCAGGCGCTGGCTGGCGGCCTGGGCGACTTCCCAGCGGGTCTCCTCGGCGCAGACCACCAGGATCACGCCGTCGACCAGGGTGCCGATCACCAGGCTGTCGGCGCTGGCGTAGATGGCTTCGCCGTCGATCACCACGAAGCGGTACTGGTTGCTCAGCTGGTGCAGCAGCACGCGCAACTGCTCATGGTCGAGGCGGTCGCGGCCGCGCTTCCAGGTACCCACCGGCAGCACGTCGAACGGCTGGTCGGACAGGCGCACGATGCAGTCCTGGGCCAACGGCGGGGTGTCCTGGTTGAACAGCAGATCGCTGTAGCCGCGCAGCTTGCCCAGGCCCAGTTGCTGGCTGAGGCCGCCGGGGCTGAGGCTGGCGTCGATCAGCAGCACGTTGCCCGCGCTCATCAATGCCAGCTGGCTGGCGAAGGCCAGGGCGCTGGTACTGGTGCCGCTGCCGGTGTTGGCCGCGGTCAGCAGCAGGGTGCGCTGGTCGAGGTCGAGCACGGTGGAGGTCAGGTTGGTCTCGCTTGGGGTAGCGATCGTCAGGCTTCTCGAGGATGAACCGTCCATCTCAGCTTGCTCCGTGGCCAGTGAAGACTTTGAACGGGGTCTTGAGCAGGATCTTCAGGTCCAGCATCAGGCTCTGTTCGTTGATGTAGCTCAGGTCCAGCTCTACGCGTTGGTCAAAGTCGATGTTGCTGCGCCCGGAGATCTGCCACAGGCCGGTCATGCCCGGGTAGATCGACAGCCGCGCCAGGTGGTTGTCGTGGTAGCGGTAGGCGTTGAACGAGGTGGGGCGCGGGCCGACCAGACGCATGTCGCCGGTGACCACGTTGATCAGGTTGGGCAGCTCGTCCAGGCTACTGCGGCGCAGCCAGCCGCCTATCGAGGTGATGCGCGGGTCCTTGTCGATCTTGAAATCGATGGATTCGGCGCCGTGCTTGTTCAGGTGGCGCAGCGAGTCCTTCAGCGCCTCGGCGTTGGCCACCATGGTGCGGAACTTGTACATGCCGAAGGCGCGGCCCCGGTAGCCGGTGCGTTTCTGCACGAAGAACACCGGGCCCTTGCTGGACAGCTTGATCAGCAGCGCCAGCACCAGGAACACCGGCGACAGCAGCAGCAGCAGGGTCAGCGCGGCCAGGCACGACAGCACGCGGTTGGTGCGCGACAGCGTCCACGGGCGGCCTCCGGCGCGGCCGGTCATCCAACCACGGCCCTGCATGTGGATGGCGGCATCGATGCGCTGCCGGTGCGCCGGGTCCATGCGTTTGTCCTGGTACAGCGCCTGCAGTTGCGCGCTCTTGGGTTGTCCTGTCATACCGCCCTCCGCTGATCTGGCTGCTCGCCCGTGGGCGCCGCTTCGCTGGCGGCGGGCGAGTGGTAGCTCTTGAACCAGGCGACGAAGCGCCCGAGCCCTTCATCAAGGCCTATCTGTGGGGTGAAACCGGTGACCCTGGCCAGGGCGCTGGCGTCGGCGCAGGTGGCCAGCACGTCGCCCGGCTGCAGCGGCAGCAGTTCGATCACCGCGTTGCGCTGCAGGTGCTTCTCCAGCAGGGCCAGGTAGTCGAGCAGCTCCACCGGGCGCTGCCCGCCGATGTTGTACAGGCGCCAGGGCGCGTGGCTGCTGGCCGGGTCCGGGTCGAGCGCGTCCCACTGCGGGTCGGCGACTGGGGGCAGGGGGATCAGCCGCACCAGGCTTTCGACGATGTCGTCGATGTAGGTGAAGTCGCGCTGGTGGCGGCCATGGTTGAACAGCTGGATCGGCCGGCCTTCGCTGATCGCCTTGGCGAACTGCATCGGCGACATGTCCGGGCGACCCCAGGGGCCGTACACGGTAAAGAAGCGCAGGCCGCTGCAGGGAATGCCATAAAGGTGGCTGTAGCTGTGGGCCATGGCCTCGTTGGCCTTCTTGGTGGCGGCATACAGCGACAGCGGGTGGTCCACCGGATCCTGCACCCGATAGGGCGTCTGCTGGTTGGCGCCATACACCGAGCTGGACGAGGCGTACAGCAGGTGCTTGACCGGATGGCGGCGGCAACCTTCGAGAATGTTGAGAAAACCGGCGAGGTTGCTGTCCAGGTAGGCTTGCGGGTTCTGCAGCGAGTAGCGCACGCCGGCCTGGGCCGCCAGGTGCACGACGACCTCGGGGCGCTCGCTGGCAAACAGCCGGGCCATGCCGTCGCGGTCGCCCAGGTCCAGGCAGTGCAGCGGGAAGTCACCGACCGTCTGGCGCACCCAGTGCACGCGGGCATGCTTGAGCGCCGGCTCGTAGTAGTCGTTGAAGTTGTCCAGCCCCACCACCTGGTGCCCCTCGAACAACAGCTGGCGGCAGGTGTGGGCGCCGATGAAGCCGGCCGCGCCGGTGACCAGCACTTTCATGGCGCATCCACCTGTGGGGCGACCTGGCGCAAGCCGATGCCGCTGTAGTGCAGACCGTGGGCGGCGACCTGCTCGGGGTTGTACAGGTTGCGTCCGTCGACGATCACCCGCTCGCGCAGCTTGCTGGCCAGCATCGAGAAGTCGACCACGCGGAAGTTCTTCCACTCGGTGCAGATCACCAGGGCATCGGCGTCCTGCAGGGTGTCGTCGCGGGTGGCGCACAGGTGCAGGTCGTCACGGTAGCCGTACAGGCGCCGGCACTCGTCCATGGCTTCGGGATCGTAGGCGCGCACGGTGGCGCCTTCGGCCCACAGGGCCTCCATCAGGTAGCGGCTGGGGGCCTCGCGCATGTCGTCGGTGTTGGGCTTGAAGGCCAGGCCCCACAGGGCGATGGACTTGCCGGCCAGGCCCGCCAGGCGCTGCTTGAGCTTGGCGAAGAGGATGCGCCGCTGCTGGTCGTTGACCTCATTGACGCTCTGCAGCAGGCGCAGCGGCATGCCACTGTGGGCGGCGGTGTGCAGCAGGGCCTTGATGTCCTTGGGGAAGCACGAGCCGCCGAAGCCGCAGCCTGGATAGATGAAGTGGTAGCCGATGCGCGGGTCGGAGCCGATGCCCCGGCGCACCGCTTCGATATCGGCGCCCAGGTGTTCGCTGAGGTTGGCCAGCTCGTTCATGAAGCTGATGCGGGTGGCGAGCATGGCGTTGGCGGCGTACTTGGTCAGCTCGGCGCTGCGGTTGTCCATGAACATCAGCTTTTCGTGGTTGCGGCAGAACGGCGCGTACAGTTCGGCCAGCTGGTCATGGGCGACTTCGTCGAGGGTGCCGACGATGATCCGGTCCGGACGCATGCAGTCGGCCAGGGCGCTGCCTTCCTTGAGAAACTCGGGGTTGGACACCACGCGCACCTGCAACTGGCCCTTGCCCAGGCGCTGCAGTTCGTCGCGGGCCAGGGCCATGACCTGGTCGGCGGTGCCCACCGGCACGGTGGACTTGATGATCAGGGTGTGGTCGGTCTCCATCAGCGCGGCGATCTGCCGGGTGACGTTGAGCACATGGCTGAGGTCAGCCGAGCCGTCTTCGTCGGGCGGCGTGCCGACGGCGATGAAGATCAGCTCGGCGTGGCTGACCGCATCGCTGGCCTGGGTGCTGAACAGCAGGCGGCCTTCCTTGATGTTGTCCTCGAGCAGGTCCGACAGGCCCGGCTCGCTGATCGGCGGCACACCTTGGCGCAACTGGTTGATCTTGTGGGTATCGACATCCACGCACAGGACCCTGTGACCGACGTCCGCCAGGGCTGCTGCCTGAACCAGTCCGACATAACCGGTGCCAAAAACGCTCACGTCCATGCGCGGTGCCTCGTATGGATGAGTAAGGGAGATGAAACAGTGATGTGAATTGGGTATAGCTCAGCCCGATGGATTTGCGTCAAAGCAATGGCATGTTTCGTCGAATTTACAACCCCTGGCGAAACGGGCGATCTGCCACCAACCCGTTTCCAATCCGTGTGTTAGCGCGCATAGCTAGTGGCAATTGGCCGTTCGACGAACCGATGAACGGTTGGACGCACCGAAATAAGCGGGTTTCAGACGATAGAGAGAATCAACAACAACTTGCGGCAGGTGCCAGATTACGGTGTCGGTATGTCGTCGGAATTTTGACTTTTTTGCGTTGTGGTTTGTTTCACAGCTGCTACGGTTTGAGGAGATTTCCATGACCGGAGTGGCCGAAACATGCGCGGATGGATCAAGCTTTTGCTGTTGCTCGTCTATCTGGCCAGCTTTCATGCCTATTACCGCGAGCGCATAGAAGCACTGGGTATTGGCCTGCCATTGGTGCTGTACCTGGGGGTGTTCGCAGTATTGGCGCTGGCGCTGCTGCTGGCGGCGTTCAGCCGCCCCGGCTGGCTGCGCTGGTCGCTGGCGCTTGTATTTACGGTCAGCGCGATCTTTCTCGATGCTTATAACCGCATCACCGACTCCTACCTGACCTATAGCGCATTCGTGTCCATGGTCTATGCCGGCGGTTTCGTCCAGGAGGCCCTGCAGCAATATCACTACGCCATTACCCTGGCTGCGGCACGGGCGCTGTTGCTGCTGTTGGGTCTTGGCTTGCGTCCGGGGCCGACCCCTCGGCTACCGTGGCTGTTGCCACCCGTGGCGCCGGTGCTGGGCCTGCTGGTGCTGATCGCCATCCTGTTCGTGCGCGCCGGCGAGGGCGCACGCGGGCTGCCGGTGATGTACACGCCGCTGGCCTACCTCAGCCTGTTCGGCTACGAGACCCTGCACGACCATGTCGGGCCACGCCAGCCAGTGAGTCTGGCCCAGTCCGGGCCGGCGATGGCGCGGGATATCGTGCTGCTGATCGATGAGAGCATCTCGGGCAACTACCTGGACCTGAACACCCCGGCCGGGGTCACCAGCCACCTGGCCCAGGCCCAGCCCGGTGTGTCCATCGTCAACTTCGGCTACGCCGCGTCCATCGCCAACTGCAGCGCCGACACCAATGTCACCCTGCGTTATGGCGGCACCCGCGGTGATTACCTGCGGATCAATTCGACCCAACCGTCGATCTGGCAGTACGCCAAGCGCGCGGGCCTGGGTACGGTATACATCGATGGCCAGCGCACCGGCGGCAACCTGCAGAACCTGATGACCGAGACCGAGAAGCGCGATATCGACCAGTTCATCCAGTTCGACGACACGCCTGTGGTGCAGCGCGACATGGCGGCGCTGGAGCGGCTGGTGGCGCTGCTCAAGGACGGCAGGCCGCAGTTGATCGTGGTGAACAAGGTCGGCGCCCACTTCCCGGTGCACGACAAGTACCCGGACGACTTCCTCAAGTACCAGCCGGCCTTGCCGCGAGGGCGTTACGTCGATATTGCCGATACCGGTACCCGTGACGGCTTCGATGGCCGCCCGCAGGACTGGGTGCTGTATCGCAACGCCTACCAGAACACCGTGTTGTGGAATGTCGGCGAATTCTTCCGCCGGCTGTTCGCCGAGGGCGACCTCAGCCAGGCCGTGGTGCTCTACACCTCAGACCATGGCCAGGACCTGCATGAACGCGGCAACCCCGGGCTGAACACCCACTGCGACAGCGATCCGGTGCCCGAAGAAGGCCTGGTGCCGCTGGTGGTGATCCAGGGCGAGGGCCTGCGCACGCTGGACTGGCAGGCCCATCTGCAGGCCAACCGCAACGCCTCCAGCCATTACAACCTGTTCCCCACGCTGCTCAAGCTGATGGGCTATGACGGCACGGCCGTGAGCGCGCTCTACGGCCGTTCGCTGGACATGCCGACCGACGACCCGTTCACCTTCAACGTGCGCTTCAATGCGCGGCTGGGGGCCAAGCCGGATTTCCGTCATATCGACCTGGGGCAGGTGGTCACGCCCGCCAGTGTCCTGGCGGGGCAGCCGATGCCGGTGGGCAAGGCGGACTGACGTCAGAAGTCGATGCTGGCGGAGACCTGCACGGTACGCGGCGCACCCAACCCCAGGCTGGTGAGCAGCGGCATGCCCCAGTAGGCCTTGTTGGTCACGTTCTCCACCGTGCCGCGCAAGGTCACCGGGTGGTCGGCCACCTGCAACCGGTAGCGGGCACCGACGTCGTAGATGGTGTACCCAGGAATCGACTGGCTGTTGTCGCTGCTGATGTACTGTTTCGACACGGCGGTGGCGTTGGCGGTCAGGGTCAGGCCATCGAGCAGCGGGGTGTCCCACTCCACGCCCAGTTTGCCCTGCAGTTTCGGCTGGCCGGTGGCGGTCTTGCCTTCATCCGAGCCGCTGGCGGCCTTGGTCACCTTGGGATCGAGGCGGGCCACGCCGCCCATCAGGCGCACGTCGGTCAGCGGTGTGCCGAAGAAGCTCCACTCGAGCCCGCGGTTGCGCTGTTCGCCGCCGAAGGAGAACACCCTGGTTACCGGGTCGGTGAAGCTGCTGGGGCGTTCGATCTGGTACAGGCTCAGGGTGTGGGCGAAGTCGCCAAGGTCGAGCTTGACGCCGACTTCCTTCTGCTTGGACTTGTAGGGGGCGAAGACTTCGCCGCGATTGGCCGTGTTGAACGGCGCGATGGCGCCCTTGCTCAGGCCCTCGATGTAGTTGGCGTACAGCGACACCTCGTCAGTGACCTTGACCACCACTGCCGCCGCCGGGGTCGTGGCGCTCTCGTTGTAGCGTGTGGTGTGCGCGCCGCTGCTGACGTCGAAGCTGTCGGTCAGCACCTGCTGGCGACGCACGCCCAAGGTGAGTTGCAGACGCTCGTCGAGGAACGACAGGGTGTCGGCCAGGCCGTAGCTGCTCAGGCGCGACTCGGTGTGGGAGATCGGCGGGTAGCTCCTGGCGGCTTCCGGTCCCCAGACCGGGTGGTAGATGTTGTTGATCCACTCGGCCCCCGGGACGTTGCGTCGGCCATAGTCGTGCTGCTTGTCCGAGTAGTGCGTGGCGTTGAGCGACCACTGGTGACCGACGCCGAACGTGTCGAAATGGCCGCGCAGGCCGGCCTCGCCCGAGGACTTTTTGAGGTCGATCTTCAACTGGCCCATGTTCGTCTCCATATCCCCGGCGGTGTTGAACACCTCGGCGAGCATGGTGCCACTGTAGGCGTAGTCGGTCTTGCTGGTGCCGGCCGCGGCATAGGCCATGAGGTTGTCGTTGAGGTCGTACTCGCCGCGCACGATCACGCCCTTGTCGCGGGTCTGGACGAAGCCCCAGTCCGGGTTGAGCAAGGTCTCCGACTTCGGCGGCCTGGGCACGGGCACGCCTGCGGCCAGGCCGATGCCGCGGTTCTGGCCCCTGACCCTGTCCTCGCTTTCGTACAGGTCGGCGGACAGGCGCGCCCGCTCGCCAAGCCAGTCGAGGCCCAGGGCGTTGAGCTCGGCTTTCATGCGCTGATGGTCGGTCGCGGTGTCGCCGTCGCGATAGACGCTGTTGAAGCGCACGCCGAACTGCTGCTCTTCGCCGAAGCGCCGGCCGACGTCGAGGTGCCCGCCGAACTGCGCGTCGGACATGTAGGTGGTGGTGATCCGCGTCAGCGGTTCGGCGCCCGCGCGCTTGGGCACCAGGTTGATGCTGCCGGCCACCGAGCCGGCCGGTGGCATGCCGTTGAGCAGGGCAGACGGGCCCTTGAGCACTTCGATGCGCTCGTACATCTCGGGCGAGATCCGGTAGTAGGGCGCCATGCCGTACAGGCCACCGATGCTCACATCGTTGATGTTGGAGTTGAAGCCGCGGATCGAGTAGTTCTCGCTGTAGGTGCCCTTCAGGCCATTGCTGAACACTGCGGGGTCGGTCGCGGCGATCACGTCGGTGACGGTTTGCGCCTGGGTGTCCTGGATGTACTGGTCGGTGTAGCTGATGGTGCTGAACGGCGTCTCCATGAAGTCCTTGTTGCCCAGCAAGCCGACCCGGCCGCCCGAGGCCACCTGGCCGCCAGCGTAGGCGGGGGGCAAGGCACTCGGGGCGTCGAGGTCGCCTTCGACCCGGGTCTCGGTCAGCTCGAGGCTGCCGCTGGCCTGGCCTTGGCGGGATTTTTCCACTTCCTCGGCGCGTTCCACGGTCTGCGCCGCGGTCACGCTCATGGACGCGCCGCCCAGGCCGAGCAGCAAGGCCATGTGCACGGCGGTGAAGGTGCGATTGAGGTCGAAGTGGGGCACAGCCGGCTGCTGCGCCGGGCTGACACGCTGTTGCGACATGCTGGATTCCTTTCGATTCGCAAGTGAGTGAAGGCATTCACTAGGCTTTCCGACCCAGTACGGAAAAACCTCAATGCAAATCATTAACATCCAGCAATGCGATTGGTGCTCAGCCAGGCAGGGTCAACGGGCGATGAGGATATCCTCGAAGAACGCCCCGACCGGTTCGCTGGGGTGGCACAGCTGGATCTCCAGCACCCAGACCATCTCTCCCGGCACGATCTGCAGGTCGGCCAGTTTCTCCTGCCCGTACAGGACATGGGGGAAGTCGGCGATGCGATGCCCGGCCAGGTTGCGCTCCAGGCGCCAGCCCCTGGCTTGGGCGCTGCGCTCGGCAACGTTGTACAGCTCGCGCCCGGTCAGCCCACCGCGCCAGGCCTGGCGCGTTTCGGCGAACACCGCGTGCAGCGCTTCGACACAGGCGTGGTGCAGGGGATGGTCGCCGAACACGAAAGTGTCGCCATAGTCGCCCTCGTAGCCGTCCCAGACCGGGCCGAGGTCGACCACGGCAATATCGCTGGCGCGCAGCCTGCGCTGCGGGTCGATGCCCTGGCGCGGGGTGCGCACGGTGTCGTCGCCGAAGCGGATATAGGTCGGGTGCCAGGTGTACGAGGCGCCCATGGCCCGCAAGGTGCGCTCGGCCATGGCCAAGGCCTGGGCGGTGGTCATGCCGACTTCCAGCTGGCTGGCGATGGCGGCCAGGGCCCGTACCGTCTGTTCGCGGGCGGCGAGCATGCCGTCCAGCGAGTAGCGCGGGCCGACTTTCTCCAGTTGTGGGTCCAGTGCCGTCGACGGCAGCGCTGCGCCGCTGGGCACGAAGGCCTCGGCGATGAAGCGATGGGCCTGCACGCCTGCGCCAAGGCATTGTTCGCGGACCTGCTGGATCATCGTGCCGTTGCCACAGGCATAGACCTGGGTATCGGCCCTGTAATGTGCCTGGGCCAGTGCCACTTGCTGTACGCGGGCCTGTGCCGCCAGGACCGGGTACCAGCGAAAGCGAGGGTGCGCCTGGCTGCTCTGGTCGAGGAACGCACGGTCGTAGAAGTCGGCCGGCGAGGCGCCGCCCCAATACAGCGTGACCTCGGTATTGCGCGCCAGGGCCGTCAGCAGCAGGGGCTTGATGCCGGCATAACCGGTCCCTGTGGCGAACAGCACCACGGGGCGTTCATCTTCATGTTGCCAGGTGCAGGCCCCCACCGGGCCTTCGAGCATCAGCACATCGCCGATGTCGAGTGACGGCAGCAGGCGTTCGGAGAACAGGCCGCCAGCGACACTGCGTATCTGAAACACCATCCGTCCCTGATCCAGGGCCGGCAGGTTGGCGATGGAGAAGCAGCGGCTGTCACCGTTATCAAGGCGGAACCTGACGTACTGGCCGGCACGTACCTCGACGGGTTGTTCGGGTTGCAGCACCAGCTCGGTGATATCAGTGCTCAGGGGGCGTTTGCCCAGCACCCGGGCGCTGAAGGTCAGTGTCGGCGTGTCCAGTGACCAGCCGGGAATCGCCAGGCGCATATCGCCGCAGGCGTGGCTCTGGCATAGCAGCAGTTCGTCGGCGGCCAAGGGGTAGGAGGGCGCGGGCGTGTCTGTGTCGCGCTGCTTGTCGCGATATTGACCGGCGACCACCTTGACCTTGCACGAGCCACAGGCGCCGCGACGGCACGAGAAGGGCACGGCCAGGCCACTGGCGAGCATGGCGTCGAGCAGCAGTTCGTCGCCGGCCTCGAAGGTTCTGCCCGAGGGCGACAGTTCAATGACATGGTGGTTGGGCATGGCGACCTCGCGGCAGTGGGAGCGGTGATTGTTGCGGTAGACTTGGACCAGGAGAACCTCCAGTTTTGGATAATTCACATGGTCCAGTTACGCAAATGGCGGCCGCTGCTCAACCTGGAAGGGGACGAGCCGCAGGCCTCCTATCGAAAGATCGTCGAGGGACTGGTCAACGCGATCAGCGATGGCCGCCTGCTTCCCGGAACCCCCTTGCCGGGTACTCGGGACATGGCGCAACTGCTCGACGTCAATCGCAAGACGGTGATCCTTGCCTACGAAGAAGCGGCGACCAAGGGGTGGCTGTACAGCGTGCCGCGTCGTGGCACCTTCGTCAGCCAGCAGCTCGCCGCGCAGGCGACGCCGGCGCGCAAGGTGGCGCAGCCATTCGCTCCGAAATTGCGCGATGCGCCTGCCACTGCGTATTTCGCGGCGAGCGAACAGGCGACGGCGTGGCATCAGCGCCCCGGGGCGCTGTTCTTCGACAACGGCGCCTGTGACCATCGCCTGTTGCCCCAGGCGGTCCTGCACCGTTACTACCGCAAGGCCCTGCGTCACAGCTTCGCCAGCAATACCGTGCGCCATGGCAGCGACGGCAGCGGCCATCACCTGCGCCGCGTGTTGGCGGACATGCTGCGCCAGGAGCGTGGGTTGAACGTGGGGGCCGAGCATATCTGCCTCACCCAGGGCACGCAGATGTCGCTGTACCTGGCCGCCAGCGTGTTGCTCAGGCCTGGTGACGTGGTGCTGGTGGAGCGGCTGAGCTATCCGCCGGCCTGGGAAATCTTCCGCCAGCTGGGCGCCCGGCTGGAGACCGTGGACCTGGACGAGGAGGGGTGTCGGGTCGAGCAGATCGAGGCGCTGTGCCGGCTGCATCCGGTGCGCTTTCTGTATGTCACGCCCCACCACCAGTTTCCCACCACCGTCAGTCTGCGCGCCGGTCGCCGGCGGCACTTGCTCGAACTGGCGCGACGTCATGACTTCTGCGTGATCGAGGAGGACTACGACCACGAGTACCACTTTGCCGGGCGGCCCTACCTGCCGCTGGCCAGTGATCCCCTGCAGCGCCATGTGATCTATGTCGGCTCGCTGTCCAAGTCATTGGGCAGCACCTTCCGTTGCAGCTTTATCGTTGCGCCGCCGGCGGTGACCGAGACGCTGAGCCGCACTGCGGCGCTGATCCTGGGGCAGGGCGATGCGGTGATGCAGCGGATGCTCGCCGACCTGATCGAAGCCGGTGAGCTCAGGAAGCACCTGCGGCGGGTATCCAGGGAGTACCGGCGCCGCCGGGATATGCTCCTGGGCTGCCTGCGCGAAGCCTTCGGCGAGCGCATCGCGGTGCAGGTGCCGGAGGGCGGGTTGGCGCTGTGGGTGAGGTTCGCCCCGTCGATCAACGTGGATCGGCTGGTGGTCGAGGCGCTGCGACTGGACCTGGTGGTGCGTGCCGGCCGGCAGTTTTCACCCGCCGGCCAGCCCGAGAATGCCCTGCGCCTGGGGTTCGCCTCGCTGGATCCGGACGAGATCCGCCAGGCCGTGCAGCGTCTGGCCCAGGCCGCGAAGGCCGTGGCTGGCTGAAGCCTGCTACTGCAGCGCGCCCTGTTCCTGCGCCGGGGCGCCGAACGAGACGTAGTAGGCCAGGCCGACGAAGATCGCTCCGCCCACGGCATTGCCCAGGAACACCGCCGCCAGGTTTTCCAGCAACTGCCCCCAGCTCAGGTAGCCGGCAAAGATCGCCGCCGGGATCAGGAACATGTTGGCGACGACGTGCTGGAAGCCGATGGCGACGAAGGCCATGATCGGGAACCAGATGCCGAGGATCTTGCCGCTCATCTCACGGCTGGCGTAGGACAGCCACACCGCCAGGCACACCAGCCAGTTGCAGCCGATGCCGGAGACGAAGGCATGCAGGAAATCGGCGCTGACCTTGCTGGTGGCGCCCGCCAGGGTCTTGCCCAGGTACGGTCCCTCGGTCAGTCCGAGCAGATGGCCGAAGCAGTAGGCGACGAACAGCGCGCCCAGCAGGTTGGCCAGGGTCACCAGGGCCCAGTTGCGCGCCACCGCCCACAGGCGGATACGCCCGGCAAACATCGCCAGGGGCAGGCTCATCATGTTGCCGGTGAGCAGTTCGCCTCCGGCCAGGATCACCAGGATCAGGCCGATGGGAAATACCGCGGCGCCCAGCAGGGTGCCGAACGAAGCCCATGGCGTGGGGATCATGGCGCTGACGTGGATCGCCAACAGGAAACCCAGGGAGATGAACGCCCCGGCCAGGAAACCGAGGATCAGGGTGGCGCGGGTGGGCAGGTGGGCTTTGCGGGTGCCGGCTTCTATGACCAGCTCGGTGATCCGGGAGGGGGTATTCACAGACATTTCAACAACTCGAACGCAAGGACGACGGCTTGGGCCGTGGATCGGGGTTTGACAGCGGCGGGGCGGTTTCGAAGCGGGCGGCACGTTAGCTGAGGCAATTTGACGCGGTCAAATCGATAGGCTGGATGAGGTGATAGATCTCATCTATGAGAGGCGGGTGTTCAAGCGGGCTGTGCTATACCAAAGCGACCGTGATGGTAGTCGTGCATCGAGCTGGCTGGCAACGTACTGGCCTGTTCGATCTATTCGAGGAGGGAAAATACCTATGAACACTGTCGAAATCGAACCGCAGGCTGTCGACAGCCCGATCACCCGTAGTGCGATGTTCCTGGTGGCGACGCTCACCGAGGACGAGGGCAGCGCTGACCGTGTACGCGAACTGTGCGCTGACCTTGCCGGGCTGGTGCGTTCGGTGGGCAAGCGCGTACCGGCCGGTAACCTTTCGTGTGTCATCGGTTTCTCGGCGTCGGCTTGGGCGCGCCTGTTCGGTACTGCGCAGCCGGCCGGCCTGCATGCCTTTCGCGAGTTCGGCAGTGGCCAGCGCAAGGCGGTGGCCACGCCGGGCGACATCCTCCTGCATATTCGCGCCGAGCACATGGACCTGTGTTTCGAACTGGCCGCGCTGCTGGTCAAGCGTCTGGGGCAGGCCGTCACGGTGGTCGACGAGGTGCAGGGTTTTCGCTATTTCGACATGCGCAGCATCATCGGCTTCGTCGACGGCACCGAGAACCCGGGCCCGCGGGATGTGGCGCGCTTCACCCTGGTGGGCGCCGAGGATCCGGCGTTTGCCGGGGGCAGTTATGTGCTGGTGCAGAAATACCTGCACGACATGACCGGTTGGGAGGCACTGTCCACCGAGGCGCAGGAGCGCATCATCGGGCGCACCAAGCTGTCCGATATCGAACTGGATGCCGCCAGCAAGCCCAGCTGCTCGCACAGCGCGCTGACGACCCTGGAAGAGGGCGGCGAGGAGATCAAGATCCTGCGCGACAACATGCCCTTCGGCCGTCCCGGGGCCGGGGAGTTCGGCACCTATTTCATTGGTTATGCCCGCTCGCCGGCACCGATCGAGCAGATGCTCGAGAACATGTTCGTCGGCAAACCGCCGGGCAACTACGACCGCCTGCTGGACTACAGCCGTGCCGTCACCGGTGGATTGTTCTTCGTGCCGACGGTGGACTTCCTCGAGCAGGCCGCTGGATGACCGGCTACCGACGCGCTTGAAAAGGCGGCGCGGGACGTGCAGTATTCACCAAATTACATGGTACATGCCATGGTATGTAATGGTGGAGTGAGCAATGGCCCGCATAGGCATCGACAAGGCAGCTGTTCAGCAGGCGCGGCAGGCACTGATGGCCCGCGGTGAGAATCCGAGTATCGATGCGATACGTATCGAGTTGGGCAATACCGGGTCGAAGACCACCATCCACCGCTACCTGAAGGAACTTGATCGTCAGCCTGCGTCGCTGCTGGGCAACAGCACGGCGCTGAGCGAACCGCTGGGTCGGATGGTCGGGCGACTGGCCGCGCAACTGCAGGAGGAAGGGCAGGCGCGCATCGACGCTGCCGAGGCCGCAGCCGAAGCACGCTGCGCGGCGATGCAGGCTGAATTGCAACTGGCTCAGCGCGAGCTGGCCGGCGCGCTGCGCCAGGTCGAGACCTTGAGTGGTGCGCTGCGAGTCGAGTCCGAACGCCTGGCCGCCAGCCAGGCCAGCCTGCAGGCCGAACAGCTGCGCAGCGCCGGTCTAAGCCAGTCCCAGGGCGAATTGCAGGCACGTCTTGCCGACAAGGACGAGCAACTGCGCGTCAGCCTCGAACAGCGCCAGCAGGAGCAACGCCGCAGCGAGACCCAGGTGCGCCAGTTGCAAGGCCAGCTGCAGACCCTTCAGCAGGGCGCCATCGCCCGCCAGGATGAGCTGACCCGCCTGCACCGAGACAACGAACGCCTGCTGGCCGAGCAGCGTCAGGCAACGGCACAGAGCCGGTTGCTGGACGAGCAATTGCAGCAGCGTGATGCCCAGGTGCAAGGGTTGCGGGCGATACTGGCCCAGGCCCAGGGCGCCAATGACGAGATGCGCCGCCAGTTGGCGACGCGAATCCAAGGCGCTCCATAATGATCGACGGTCCCCTGTAGGAGCGGCCTTGTGCCGCGAAAGGGCCGCAAAGCGGCCCCGGCGATCTTTCATCGACGCTGAAATCCTGGGGCCGCTACGCAGCCCTTTCCGACCGGTCCGACGCCTCGGCAAGGCCGCTCCTACAGGGTGCGCGTACGGCCCAAGACAGTTGTTACAACAGGAAATGCGCCGTTCGTTCAAGCGTCACGCTCAGGCACTAGGCAACACTGGGGCTCCATCCATGACCGGAGCCCTCCATGCGCATCCTCTATGCCCCATGCTTTTTCCTCGGCTTCATCGGCACAGCCGTCTACCTGATCAACCTCGGCGCCGACATTCTCTGGCTGTTGCCCCTGCTAGGCGTGGCCATCCTGCTGTCGTTCACCTGCGAGGCACTGTACCCCTACAAGTCCGCCTGGAGCGAGGCTGACGGGGAGGGCGGGCGCGATGGCCTGCACGCGCTGGTCAACGAAACCCTGAATGTCGCCAGCATCGCCACGATTCCACTGCTCGCCGGCTGGCTGCCGGCCAGCGGACTGTGGCCCAGCCATTGGCCAGTGCTGTGGCAATTGCTGCTTGCCATACCCCTGGCCGACCTGGGCATCACCCTGGTGCACTACGCCAGCCACCGCAGCGCGTTGCTCTGGCGCCTGCACGCGGTACATCACAGCGTGACCCGGCTGTACGGCTTCAATGGCCTGATGAAGCACCCGCTGCACCAGCTCGCCGAGGCCCTCGGCGGTGTGCTGCCGCTGCTGTTGCTGGGCTTGCCGCAGGATGTCGCGGCGCTGCTGGCTTTCAGTATCTCGGTGCAGTTGCTGCTGCAGCACAGCAATGTCGACATGCGCATCGGCGGCCTGCGCCATCTGTTCGCCTGGGCGCCCGTGCACCGGCTGCACCACCTGAAGTACGGCACGCTGGGTGACGTCAATTTTGCCCTGTTCTTCCCGCTGTGGGATCGCCTGCTGGGGACCGCGCTGCACCTGCCTGGCTATGGGCTGGCCGATGACGACATGGGCATCGGTGATCGCCCGGACTACCCGCAAGCGTACCTGGCACAGCTGCGTGAGCCGTTTCGCCCGACAGCCACGGCGCAGCCGCCGGCACCACTGCCGCGCGGCCTGCGCCAGGCCCTAGACCAGCGAATCTGAGCGCAGGTGGCGCAGGGCCTCGCTGGCGCGGATACCGAACTGCTGACGGAGGCTGCGGGACAGGTGCGCCGAGTCGGCAAAGCCTGCGGCCATGGCCGCTTCGGTCAGGGAGGCGCCGGTCAGCGCTTGGCGCAGGGCATGGCGCAGACGCTGCCACAGCACCATGCGTCGTACCGACAGGCCTAGGCTGCCGCTGAACAAGCGCTCCAGCTGACTGATCGACACCGTGGCTTCCTGCGCCAGTGTCGTGGCTGGCAGGCGCTGCTCGTCCAAAGCCCGGATCCGCGCCAGGGCCCGGGTCAGGCGCGGGTCCAACGAGCGGCGCGGTGCCAGGCGCAACGCCTGGGCCAGATCCGGGATATCACGGGGCGCCTGCTGGCAGACGTCGAGCAAGGTCTGCAGGGAAAACGCCAGGGGTTCGGCGAACAAGGTGATGCAGGGGGGCTGATGCCCGGGCATGGCGTGGGGCTGCAACGACTCGATGCCCAGCAACCTGCCGCTGCACTGTTCGCCAGCGATCTCAACGCATGCCTCGCCCTCGAGTGGTAACAGCACCTGGTGGGCATAGTGGGCGTGGACACTGGTGCGCCCTGGTGTGCCGAGCAGCAGGCAATGGTCATCGTCCAGCCAGAGTCGACCCCGCCAAGCGCTGTCCTGTCGTTCGTTCATTCCGGGCGTCCTATCCGTACTGGTCGATAAACACTCATGCGAGTGGATATCGTTCAAAGGCCGATTATGCTTGAGGTGACTTGCCGCGATCCGAGGCCGATGCCTCGTCGTGCTTCGCGCAGCCTGCAATGCCCTTGGGCCTGGGTGCGTGCTTTGGGATCTGATGGAGCACTCCGGTCTACCACAACCAGACGGAGGCGACCCATGGCGGTCCTTGACAGCGCATCCACGGGCAGTAGCGCGCCCCAACGTGGCATCACCCGGGAGGAGCGCAAAGTCATCTTTGCCTCTTCGCTGGGCACCGTGTTCGAATGGTACGACTTCTACCTCTACGGATCACTGGCGGCGATCATCGCCAAGCACTTCTTCGCCGGGGTCAATGAAACCACTTCATTCATCTTCGCCTTGCTCGCCTTTGCCGCCGGCTTTGCCGTGCGGCCGTTCGGCGCCATCGTGTTCGGTCGCCTGGGCGACATGATCGGGCGCAAGTACACCTTCCTCATCACCATCGTGATCATGGGTATATCCACGGCGGTGGTGGGGCTGCTGCCCAGCTACGCGACCATTGGCGTGGCCGCGCCGGTGATCCTCATCAGCCTGCGCCTGCTGCAGGGGCTGGCGCTGGGCGGCGAGTACGGCGGCGCCGCTACCTATGTGGCGGAACATGCGCCCAAGGGCAAGCGCGGCTTCTTCACCGCATGGATCCAGACCACCGCGACCCTTGGCCTGTTCCTGTCGCTGCTGGTGATCTTGGCCTGTCGTACCGCCCTGGGCACCGAAGCGTTCGAGGCCTGGGGCTGGCGCATTCCGTTCCTGCTGTCGATCCTGCTGCTGGCGATCTCGGTGTACATCCGCCTGCAGCTCAACGAGTCGCCGGTGTTCATGAAGATGAAGGCCGAAGGCAAGGCGTCGAAGGCGCCGCTGACCGAGTCGTTCGCCCGCTGGGACAACCTCAAGGTGGTGATCATGGCGTTGCTCGGCGGCACCGCCGGGCAGGCGGTAGTGTGGTACACCGGGCAGTTCTATGCGCTGTTCTTCCTGTTGCAGACGTTGAAGATCGACCCGCAGACCGCCAACCTGCTGATCGCCGGCTCGCTGCTGATCGGCACGCCGTTCTTCATCTTCTTCGGCAGCCTGTCCGACCGCATCGGGCGCAAGAAGATCATCATGGCCGGCTGCATCATCGCCGCGCTGACCTACTTCCCGATCTTCAAGGCGCTGACCGAGTACGGCAACCCGGACGTGTTCGTCGCCCAGGAGCAGAACCCGGTGGTGGTGGTGGCCGACCCCGGGCAGTGCGCGTTCCAGTTCGATCCGGTGGGCAAGGCCCGGTTCACCAGCTCCTGCGACATCGCCAAGAGCCTGCTGGCCAAGCGGGCGATCCCGTATGAAAACGAGAAGGCCGAGCCCGGCAGCGTGGCGCAGATCCGTATCGGTGAGCGGGTGATCCCGAGCTTCGAGGGCAGCAGCCTGGCCGCGGCGGACCTGAAGACCCAGGGCGATGCCTTCACCGCCACCTTGACGGCGGCTCTCAAGGAAGCCGGCTACCCCGAGAAGGCCGACCCGGCGAAGATCCACTACCCGATGGTGTTGCTGTTGCTGAGCATCCTGGTGATCTACGTGACCATGGTCTACGGGCCGATCGCCGCCTGGCTGGTGGAGCTGTTCCCGGCGCGGATCCGCTATACCTCCATGTCGCTGCCATACCACATCGGCAACGGCTGGTTCGGCGGCTTCCTGCCGACGGTGGCCTTCGCCATGGTCGCGGCGACCGGGGACATCTACTACGGGCTGTGGTACCCGATCGTGATCGCGGTAATGACCGCGGTGCTGGGAATCTTCTTCCTGCCGGAAACGAAAGATCGCGACATCAACCACACCTGACCGGCCGCAAGCCCGCTCCACACGCTCGTGGGAGCGGGCTTGCCCCGCGATGACGGTTGATCAGTCGAAGTATCCACGCAAGGTAAATCGGTACCCGACATCCACCGCTGAGGTCTGCGGTCTGGCATACGCCTTCTTGAGCACGAACTCGATCGCCGGCTCGTACAGCCCGTCGCGCACCACGGCGCCCGCCAGCACCTCCACCGTGTACCAGCCGTTGTCCAGCTCGATGATCGGCCGCCCCGGCTCCTGGTAGCGCGCCAGCAGGTCGCCCAGGGCCTTGTTGGTGAAGTGCTGCAGGACGCGCCAGGTGAACAGCATCAGCGCACGATTCTCGACCCGCAGCACATACCCCGCACGACGATGCTTCAGACGGCTGCCGGGCTCCAGCAGTGCCGGCGTGCGCTCGTCGAGGGTGAACAGGATGCGGTAGGGCAGGTTGTCGATCCCGGCCAGCGGCAGGATCACCCCTTGCGCCACCGCCAGGTCGCCGCTGTCGGTGCTGGTGAAGGCCCGGGCGAGGTCGTCGGGCAGGTCGTGGTCTTCCTTGAACTGTTCGAGCAGTTGAACATCGCCAAGCAGGAAATAGTCGATCAGGTCGTTGAGCACTTCACTGAATTCGTAGCGCATGGGTTGTCCTTGTTCTGGCTGCGCCGGGGGAAGTCAGCAATGTAGCAGTCCTGGCAAGGCCCGCCATCACCTATCGAAGGGGTCACTTCAGGCTGCCTTCAGATTCGCCCCCGATACTGCCCGTACTGCAACCTACGGGGCCTGTCATGACCGAGCCGACCTGGAACAGCCTGTTTCCCTTGTCCATTGGCACCCATGCGCATCACCAGGCGCAGCTCACGCTGCACGACCCGGAAACATCCGGTCGCGCTGCGGTAGAGCAGTTCATCCACGCACGATTCGCCTGTGTCCACCATGCCGATGTCCATCATTACCTGCCGCAGCTGCTGGGCCTGCATGACCGCCATGGTCGATTGATAGCCGCCGCCGGCCTGCGCCTGGCCGTCGCTGCGCCGCTGTTTCTGGAACGCTACCTCGATATGCCGCTGGAGCACGCCGTGGCGGCTGTGGCAGGAAGCCCGGTGCCCCGCGAGCAACTGGTGGAGGTGGGCAACCTGGCCGCACTCAGCGCCGGCAATGCGCGGATCATGATCATTGCCGTGACCTGGTTGCTGGCCGCCCGTGGCCTGCACTGGGTGGCGTTCACCGGTGCGGCGACGTTGCTCAACAGTTTTCGCCGGCTGGGCCTGGAGCCTACGTTGGTTGCCCAGGCCGACCCCCGGCGTATCGACGATGACTCAGGCACTTGGGGCAGCTACTACGCACATCACCCACAGGTGTTCGTCGGCAGCATCGACCAGGGCCATGCGGCATTGGCCCATGCCGGCGTGTTCGAGCGGCTGGGTCTGCCGACGATCCGCCAGGAGGCCGGTCATGCCGCATGACATCCAGCGCTTTTTCGAAACGTTGCAGGTCCATGGCCGACACCGCGGTGCCCAGCCAGCGGTACAGGGCACTGGCGAAAGTTTCACTTATGAGCAACTGCTGTGCGAGGTTCGGCAGCGGGCGGGCTGGCTGCGCGAACAACCGCCCGGTACCTTCGCCCTGGCCCTGGAAAACGGCCCGCAAGCCCTGCTGTGGGATCTGGCGGCACTGATGGCCGAGCGTCCGTGCCTGCTGCTTCCGGGCTTCTTCAGTGCGGCCCAGCGACGCCATTGCCTGATGCAAGGTGGCGTGACACGGGTGCTGGCCGATGCCGGCCTGGCGGCGGAACTGAGCGACTGCGGATTCACCCGGGACGCACGATTCTGGAGCCGGGACAGCGTCGCGTCGCCGCCCCTGCCGGACGGTACCGCCAAGATCACCTACACCTCCGGCAGCACCGGGTCGCCCAAGGGCGTGTGCCTGGGCGCGACGGCCCTGGTCAGGGTGGCCCACGAACTGGAGGTCGCCAGCCGCGCGGCGATGCCGGGCAAATACCTGGCGGTGCTGCCGCTGGCGGTGCTGCTGGAGAACCTGGGCGTGTACGCGGCGCTTCTGGCAGGCGCCAGCGTCATGCTCTACCCGCAGTCACAGCTGGGCATAGGCGGCGCCAGCCAGGTGGATTTCAGCCGTCTGCTCGGGGCCATCGCCCTGAGCGGTGCCGAGAGCCTGATCCTGGTTCCGCAGTTGCTGCTGGGGTTGGTCACGGCTATCGAACGTGGGGCGATGCGGGTCGGCCCGTTGCGCTTTGTTGCCGTGGGTGGCGCCCGGGTGGCCGACAGTCTGCTGTCGCGCGCTGCGGCGGTGGGGTTGCCGGTGTACGAGGGGTACGGGTTGTCCGAGTGCGCATCGGTGGTGTGCCTGAACCGGCCCGGGGCGCTGCGCCCGGGCAGCGTCGGACGACCGCTGCCCCATGTGCAGGTGCGCATCGCCGAGGATGGCGAGGTGCTGGTGGCGGGTACGGCGCTGCTCGGTTACCTCGGCGAGCCTGCGTTCGATGGCCAGTGGTGGCCTACCGGTGACCTCGGCCAGCTGGACCGTGACGGCTACCTGCACCTGGCCGGGCGCAAGAAGAACCAGTTCATCACCAGCTTCGGCCGCAACGTCAACCCGGAATGGGTCGAGGCCGAACTGACCCAGGGCGGAGTAATCGGCCAGGCCTTCGTGCACGGCGAGGGCCTGCCCGGCAACCTGGCCCTGCTCTGGCCCCTGGACCCGCAAGTCAGTGATGGGCAGATCGCGACGGCGGTCCGCCAGTGCAACGACGGTCTGCCGGATTACGCCCGGGTGCATGCCTGGCGGCGCCTGCCTGAACCTCTCAGCGCCGAGGCGGGCACCCTGACCGCCAATAGCCGTCCCCGCCGCGACGTAATCCTGCGGCATTACCAATCCCTGTTGTCCGACCTTCAGCATCCGTGAGGTACGCCATGTCCTTTTTCGAAAACCTGCAAGCGCAGACTGCGAGGGAGCGTGATGCCTTGTTCAGCGTCCCGGTAATCCGCGATGCCCTGGGTGGGGTGGTCAGCCTGGAGGGTTACGTGGCTTTCCTGACCCAGGCTTACCACCATGTTCGCCATACCGTGCCGCTGATGATGGCCTGCGGCGCGCGGTTGCCGTCGCGCCTGGAGTGGCTGCGCGGCGCGGTGTGCGAATATATCGAGGAGGAGTACGGCCACGAGCGCTGGATCCTCGACGACATCGCCGCCTGCGGCGCCGACCCGGCCAAGGCCCGTGACGGCCGGCCGGCACAGCCGATCGAACTGATGGTGGCCTTCCTCTACGACCTGATTGCCCGGGGCAACCCGGTGGGGCTGTTCGGCATGGTCAATGTGCTCGAAGGCACCAGCATCGCCCTGGCCACCCAGGCCGCCGGCAGGATCCAGGGCAGCCTGGGGCTGCCGGACAAGGCGTTCAGCTACCTCAGCTCCCATGGCACCCTCGACCAGGACCACATGCTGACCTATCGCGGCCTCATGGACCGCCTGGAGGACAGCGACGACCAGCAGGCGGTGCTCCACGCCGCCAAGGTGGTGTACCGACTGTACACCGAAATGTTCCAGGGCTTGCCGCGGGCCGGCCAGACCGAGGTGCGCCATGCGCCTGCCTGAATGCGTGGTGGTGCTGACCGGTGCCAGTGGCGGCATCGGCCTGGAACTGGCCGAACAGTTGTGTGCCGCCGGCGCGCGGGTGCTGGCGGTAAGCCGGCACATGGGCAAGCTGGCGCAGTTGATGAACCGCTACCCGCAACAGTTGCGCTGGCAGGCGGCCGACCTGCGCGGCGCCGAGGGTCGCCAGGCGGTGCTGAGCGCCGCCCGGGCCATGGACGGGGTCAATGTGCTGATCAATGCCGCCGGGATCAATCGCTTCGCCTTGCTCGACCAGCTCGATGAAGCCGCCCTCGACGAACTGCTGGACATCAACCTCAAGGCCGCGGTGCAGCTCACCCGTGGCTGTCTGCCGTTGCTGCGCCTGCAGCCTCGGGCGCTGGTGGTCAACGTCGGCTCCACCTACGGCTCGATCGGCTACCCCGGCTATGCCGCCTACTGTGCCAGCAAGTTCGCCCTGCGCGGCTTCTCCGAGGCCCTGCGCCGCGAATTGGCCGACACCTCGGTGAACGTGCTGTACGCCGCGCCGCGGGCAACGCGCACGGCGATGAACAGCAGTGCCGCGACGGCGCTCAACCAGGCGTTGAAGGTCGGCGTGGATCAGCCGGGGGATGTGGCCCGGGCCGTGCTTGCCGCGGTCCAGGCCGACCGCAGCGAGTTGTACCTGGGCTGGCCGGAAAAACTCTTCGTGCGTTTGAACGGCATGCTGCCCGGGCTGGTCGATCGTGCCCTGCGCAAACAACTGCCGCTGATTCGTCGCTACAGTGCCCACCCGGGCAAGGAGTCAGGCAAATGAAACCTCTGTTACTGGCCAGTGTGCTGGCCTTTTCGCCCGTTGTCTGGGCGCTGGACCAGGCCGGCAGCCAGCGTTTGAACGAGGTGCAGCAGCGCTGGGCGCAGATCCAATACCAACTGCCCGAGGCGCAGCGCAGCAAAGCCTTCGAGGCCCTGGCAGCGGACGCGGCGGCTTTCGTTCGTCAGTACCCGGGCTCGGCGGAGCCGCTGATCTGGGAAGGTATCGTCGACAGCAGCTGGGCCGGTGCCACGGGTGGGCTCGGCGCGCTGGGCAAGGTCAAGGCCGCCCGCGCCAGCCTGGAGAAGGCCTTGGCGATGGATCCCAAGGCGCTGCAAGGCTCGGCCTACACCAGCCTTGGCGCGTTGTACGACCGGGTACCGGGCTGGCCTTTGGGGTTCGGCGACAAGGACAAGGCCGAGGCCATGCTGCGCAAGGCATTGGCAATCAACCCCGACGGTATCGACAGCAACTACTTCTGGGCCGACCACCTGTACCGGCAGAACCGCTACGCCGAGGCCAGTGCCGCCCTGGGCAAGGCGCTGCGCGCCGCGCCACGTCCGGGGCGCGAACTGGCCGACGAGGGTCGGCGCGGGGAAATCAATGCTTTACTCAAGGCCATCAAGGACAAACAGGACTGAGCATGCGCCTGCTGCTGGTTGAAGACGACCCCGCCTTGGGCGAGGGGATCTGCGATGGCTTGCGCCTGGAGGGCTATACCCTCGACTGGTTGCAGGATGGCCAAAGCGCGCTGCACGCCCTGGGTGTCGAGACCTTCGACCTGCTGGTCCTGGACCTGGGACTGCCGCGGCTGGACGGGCTCGAACTGCTGCGACGCCTGCGCGCAACGGAAAACACCCTGCCGGTGCTGATCCTCACGGCCCGCGACGCGCTCGAGGACCGCATCGCAGGGCTTGACGCCGGCGCCGACGACTACCTGGTCAAACCCTTCGATCTCAACGAACTCAAGGCCCGTCTGCGCGCCTTGCTGCGGCGCAGCGCCGGCCGCGCCAGGGTGCTGATCGAACATGCCGGGGTCAGCCTCGACCCGGCCACCCAGCAGGTGCACTACAACGGCCAGCCGGTGGTGCTCACACCCAAGGAATACCTGCTGCTGCACGAATTGCTCGCGCAACCGGGCAAGGTCTTCACCCGCGAGCGCCTGACCCGGTTGCTCTATGGCTGGGATGAAGAGCCCGAGAGCAATACCCTGGAGGTCAACATCTACCAGTTGCGCAAGAAGCTGTTCAATGGCCTGATCCGCACCGTGCGTGGCATCGGTTACCTGGTGGAGGGGCGTGCATGAGTTCGCTGCGCCAGCGAACCCTGTGGCGGGTCATGCTGTTGCTGCTGGTTGGCAGTGGCCTGCTGGCGCTGTACAACTATCACGACAGCCGTCACGAGATCACCGAAGTCTACGACGCCCACCTGGCGCAGAACGCACGCCTGCTGCAAGGGGTCATGAGCCTGCCGGTGCAGGAGCAGAACCGCCAGGCGCTGTACCAGGCATTCGATGAAGCCTTGAGCAAGGCGGGGCGCCATCGGGTCGGTCACCCGTATGAAAGCAAACTGGCCTTCCAGGTGTGGGACGATCGCGGCAACCTGCTGGTGCGCACGCCCAGTGCGCCTGCGTTCACCACGCCACCGAGCACGCCGGGGTTCGCCGACATGCAGGTACAGGGGCAGCGCTGGCGCGGCTTCGTGCTGCCGGTGCCGGAGAAGCGCTGGCTGATCTGGGTGGGGGAGCGCAACGACGTGCGCTATGACCTCATCGACCGCATTGTGCGGCATACCCTGATGCCGTTCCTGCTCGGTAGCCTTGCCCTGGCCCTGCTGGTCTGGGCTGCGATCGGCTGGGGCCTGCAACCGCTGCAGAACATGGCCCGGGTGATCCGCGGGCGGCATGCCGAGTCCCTGGAACCCCTGCAACTGGTGCCGTTGCCCAAGGAACTGGAGCCCATGCAGGCGGCGATCAACCGACTGCTGGCGCAGATCGACGAGCTGTTGCGCCGCGAGCATCGGTTCATTGCCGACGCCGCCCACGAAATGCGTACGCCGCTGGCGATCCTGCGCCTGCATGCGCAGAACGCCCAGGCCGCCACCAGCGCGGTTGAGCGCGACAAGGCCCTGGGATTCCTGATCGGCGGAGTCGATCGCCTGGCCCGGGTGGTCAACCAGCTGCTGACCCTGGCGCGACTCGAACCCCGTCTGGCGCAGCGCGACTGGGCCGAGGTCGACCTGGCCGCACTGGTCGTCGAGACCTTGGCGCAGCTGACACCCTGGATGCTCGAACGCGGCCAGGAGCCTTCATTGGACATTGTCGAGGGTGCTGATTATCGGCTGTACAGCGATGCCGGCGCGTTGGGCATTGCCTTGCAGAACCTGGTGACCAATGCGGTGGACCATTCGCCGCCGGGCGGACGGGTACACGTCACGCTGCGTCGCGAGGACCAGGCGCTGGTCCTGGCGATCGAGGACGAAGGGCCGGGTATCGAGGCGGCGGATCTTGAGCGCGTGTTCGAACGCTTCTACAGCAAGGATGCGCCTAATGGTGCCGGCCTGGGCTTGTCGATCGTGCGTACCGTCGTCCAGCGTCTGGACGGTAGCGTGCAGTTGCGCAACGGTTCGCCGCGGGGCCTGTGCGCCACCTTGCGTTTGCCGGTGGCGCAGGGCTGATCAATGCCGTTGGGCGATCTGGATCAGGTTGCCGCAGGTATCGTCGAACACGGCCACGGTGACAGGGCCCATGGCCGTGGGCGGCTGGGTGAACTGCACGCCGGCCTTGCACAGCCGTTCATACTCGGCCTGGATATCGCGCACGCCGAACGAGGTGGCGGGAATGCCGTCCTGCTTGAGCGCGGCCTTGTAGGTCTTGGCCGCGGGGTGGGCGTCGGGTTCGAGCAGCAGCTCGACGCCGTTGGGGTCGTTGGGGGAGGTGAGGGTGAGCCAGCGGTGCTTGCCCATGGGGATGTCGTGCTTGGGTTCAAAACCCAGGACATGGTGGTAGAAGGCATGGGCCCTGGCCTGATCGTCGACGAGGATGCTGGTGACCACGATCTTCATCAGACTTGCTCCGTTGATTCCTCTTTCAAGCAAAGCATATTTCAGGTGATCTGCTGTGCAGGATGCCGGTCAAGCAGTGCGTTTCGCCGGGGCATCTCGCTCGAAGTCGATGACATAGTCCAGATACTCCCCTTTTTCGAGTGCCGCCAAGAACTCTCTGGCCGGGAATCTTTCGCCGTGAAGGTTGATTGTCACTTCCTCCACACCGTGGCTCGACTCGATAGCAAGGATGTCATTGCGCAATCCTTCAAGGGACGCGGTGCGATTGGGGTCAGAGAGCCAATAATTGACCATATGGGTGAAAATGAACTCTCGGCGCGTAACTCGCTGAGACTTCTTGAACTGTTTCTCATGTATCCAGGTGACCAGCGTGCAGTCCTGTTGCGGTTTGCCGTAATAGCTGGGCGCAACTGTTGTAGTTAGCAGCAGAGCGCCGTTTGGCGTCGGAATGTGCCTCTTCATGCCACCCGCGGCAAAACTGTAAGGGGGACGAACAGCGAGTTCGCTTCCCGAACTCTCGAGCCAGACGAGTGCGGGAAGGATTTCCTTGATTGCCGCTTCAATGGTTTC
This sequence comes from Pseudomonas sp. BW16M2, assembly GCF_014268865.1. NCBI lineage: Bacteria > Pseudomonadati > Pseudomonadota > Gammaproteobacteria > Pseudomonadales > Pseudomonadaceae > Pseudomonas > Pseudomonas sp. BW16M2. The sequence goes on from NZ_JABWRI010000027.1 coordinate 51,335, forward strand.
CACACCCAGGCGCTCGACGATGCGTTCCAAGCAGTGAAAGCTAATAGTGGCGACACTGTGGTTGCTTAACAACTCCCGAGTGTTGGTGCCATGCGTCTTGAAAATCATGACCAGCAGGACGTTGGCTGGCGTCGGCGAGTCGTTTTTGACCACGAAGGCATGGGTCCTACGGGTGTTGACTTGGTGCAGATGCCGATTGAGCTTGTGCTCGTTTTCCGCTGAGCGTTGCTGTTGCGCCTTGGAGCTTGGCGTATCGTCAGGCGCATTCGAGATGCCTTCAATGGGCATTGATCGGCTGAAGTTAAAGGCGACCTCTTGAACGAAGAAATCACTTTTTCGGGTCTTAAGCGCTTTACGGAGCGCATCCTCTCGTTTATCGACAGTGGTGATTCGTTTCCTGCTGCCGAGCAGTTGTGCAGCGAACTCCTGAAATGCAGTGTATGTGCCTCGCCAGTCACGCAAGCCCTGTGCGACGATGGTTTTAGCTTTGACTTCCTTTTCGTTGGTCACGGTGTGGACTTGCCTCATGTATCAGGGAGGCATGCATGATACCTCTGTCGAAGCCGGCTGGCACTGAACCAAGAGTCGGGGCCTGGATTGCCGTTATTACCTGGCAGGTCCGCATTGGGCTGTCGGTTGCCGGGCGATGCATATCTGCCTGGGTCGCACGTAAGTCGAGGCGTAATCGCACAGCAAAGCTACGGGCAGACAGACGGTACAAATGCCTAATCCAAAAGTGATATCAGATCGCTTGCATGGCGCTTGGGCCGATCTATGCTCAGGGCATCCCGTGGATACAGGAGCCCCGGCCCATGTTCGAATACCATCGCAAGTCCGATCTGGTCGAAATTCAGCGCGCCCGGCAGGCCCTGGCGGGCATGGAGGCGAAGCTGGCCGCGATCAGCCGTTCCATGGCGATGATCGAGTTCGCGCCGGATGGCACGATCCTCGAGGCGAACGAGCATTTCTGCAAGACCATGGGCTACAGCGCCGACGAGATCCGCGGCAAGCACCACCGGATCTTCTGCGACCCGACCTACGCCAAGAGTGCCGAGTACCAGCAGCTCTGGCGCGAACTGGGTGAGGGCAAGGCCATCAGCGGCACCTTCGAGCGCCTGGACAAGGCCGGTCGCGAGGTATGGTTGGAGGCCAGCTACATGCCGGTGATCGACGAGCGCCAGCAGGTCACCAGCGTGATCAAGGTGGCCTCCGACATCACCCGGCACGTGATCGAGGAGCATGAGAGCGAAAGCCTGCTCAAGGCCATCGGCCGCTCCATGGCGGTGATTGAGTTCACCCCGGCCGGGCGGGTGATCAAGGCCAACCAGAACTTCCTCGATACCATGGGCTATCGCCTGGAGGAAGTGGTCGGGCGCCACCATGGGCTGTTCTGCCTGCCCCATGAGCGCGAGTCGGCCGAGTACCGCGACTTCTGGGCCTCGCTCAATCGCGGCGAGTACCATTCGCACCGCTTCGAACGCGTCAACAAGCAAGGCCAGACCGTGTACCTGGAGGCGTCCTACAACCCGATCTTCGACAACAAGGGCCGGTTGTACAAGGTGGTGAAGTTCGCCAGCGACATCACCCGCCAGATCAGTACCCAGCAGACCGCCGCCGATGCCGCCCATGCCAGCTCGATGCAGACCGACGCCTGTGCGCGCAAGGGCACCCAGGTGGTGCAGCAGGCGGTCGAGGTGATCGAGCAGATCTCCTCGGAGTTGAATGACGCCGCCCGCACCATCGACGCGGTGAGCAAGCAGTCCGAGGTGATCGGGCAGATCGTCCTGACCATCCGTGGCATCGCCGACCAGACCAACCTGCTGGCGCTCAATGCTGCCATCGAGGCGGCCCGGGCCGGCGAGCATGGCCGAGGCTTTGCCGTGGTCGCCGACGAGGTGCGCAACCTGGCGGCGCGCACCAGCAAGGCAACCCTGGAGATCGTCGAGGTGGTGCGGCAGAACCACGACCTGTCACTGACTGCAGTGGCCAGCATGCAATCAAGCCTGACCCGCACGGGGCTTGGCGTGGAGCTGGCCAACGAGGCCGGCACGGTGATCATGGAGATCCAGCAGGGGTCGCGGCACGTGGTGGACGCCATCAGCCAGATCAGTTCGACCCTTCAATTGCACTGAGGCTCTGGCGCAGTTCCAGCTCCAGGCCATGCAGGCTGGCCTGGAGCCGGGCGAGCAGCCGGTCCACCGGCTCGCCTTGGGCGATGGCCTGCTCCAGGGCCTCGCAGTCCTGCTTCACGCCCCTGACCTTGAGCATCTTGGCGCCCCCCTTGACGCGGTGGACCACCGGCACCAGGGCCTCGGGTAACGGATTGGCGCCGAGCGCCTGCAGTGCTTGCAGGTCTTCGGCGCTGCTTCGTGCCAGTTGCTCCAGCAGGCGCCTGATCAGCTGGTTGTCGTCCTGGGTGAGGTGACGCAGCTCGGCCAGGTCGAAACCGCTGGAGCGCGGCGCTTCCCCTGCCTGGTCAGGCTGCGGCGCGGCAGCCAGTGGCAGGCAGGCCCTGAGCGCCTGCAGGCCGATCGGTTTGAACAGACAGTCATCCATGCCGTTGTCCAGGCAGCGTTGACGCTCTTCGGCCTGGGCGTTGGCGGTGACGCCGATGATGCGACAGGCCGATGCGCCAGTCTCGCGCTCCTGCGCCCGAATGGCGCGGGCCAGCTCATGGCCATCCATGACCGGCATGCTGCAGTCGGTGATCACCACGTCAAAGTGACCTGCCTGCCAGAGTGCCAACGCCGCCTTGCCCTGGTCGGCGAGGCTCACCTGGTGGCCCAGCGAGCGCAGTTGCTTGTCCAGCAGCAACAGGTTGGCCGGGTAGTCGTCCACCACCAGAACCTGCAGCGGCCCGCTGATGGCCTCGACCACCGCGTTGACGAGCGTCGCGTCGGCGTTGGGCTCGGCGCCGGGCAGGGTGAGGCGGACATCGACCTGGGTACCCAGGCCCTCGATGCTGTGCAGGGTCAGCTCGCCCCCCATGAGTTCGCACAGCTCGCGGCTGATCACCAGCCCCAGGCCGGCGCCCTGACGGGCCTGGCGACCATCGACCTGGGAGAAGGTGGTGAACAGCCGCGCCTGGTCGCTGGCGCCAATGCCCACGCCGCTGTCCTTGATCTGCAGGCTGGCCTGGTGCAGGCCGGCATCGAGCGAGGTCATCAGCAGCGACACGTCGACCTGGCCGTGGTCGGTGAACTTGATCGCGTTGCTCAGCAGGTTCGACAGCACCTGCTTGAGGCGCAACGGGTCGGCCAGCACCCAGGCCGGGGTGGCAGGCAGCACTGCACGCAGCGCCAACCCCTTGAGGCGGGCGCTGCCCTCGAAGATTCGCAGGGTGGAGCGGATCAGCTCGACCAGGTCGATGGCCACCGGTTGCAGGGTCATGTGGCCGGACTCGATGCGTGAGATGTCCAGCACATCGCCGATCAGCTCGAGCAGGCCGATCGCCGAGTCGTGGGCCGCCTCCAGGGCCTGGCGGTCGCTATGACCGTGCCGGCTGTCCTCCAGGGCCATTTCCAGCAGGCCGATGACGGCGTTCATCGGCGTGCGGATCTCATGGCTCATGACCGCCAGGAAGGTGCTCTTCGCCCGGCTGGCCTGTTCGGCATCGTCCTTGGCCTGGCGCAACTGTTCGAGCAGGCCGCGGCTGAGCGCCAGTTGCTCCTGCAGTGCGCGCTGGGCCTCGCTGCGCTGGTGGATCAACTTGCGCAGGTAGGTGTTCCAGAACACCACGCCCGTCAGCAGCAGGGCGGCCAGCACCAGGACCTGCAGGGCCAGGGTGCGGTAGTTGCGCCAGGGGCTGTCGCTGACCACGGTGTTGGTGCGCCAGCGATTGACCAGTTGCTCCAGCTCGTCGGGTGGAATGCTCAGCAACGCCTTGTCGAGGATCGCCTGCAACTGGTGTTCCGTCGGGCTTACCGCGAAGGTCGCCAGCGCCGGTTCGTCGCCCAGCAAGCCGGCAATCCTGAGCCGGCCGTTGAACACCTGGTTGATGAAGTAGGTGGCATTGATCTGCGAGCTGAGGGCGACATCGGCGTCACCGTTGGCCACGGCCTCCATCAGTTGCAGGGGGTTTTCCCGTTCGACGGTGTGCAGGCCGGGGTACTGGCGTTCGAGCCCTTCGAGCGAAGGCGAGCCGCGCAGCAATGCCACCCGTTGGCCTTGCAGAGGTTGCACGGCGTCCAGCGCTGGCGCGTCCTGGCGGGTGACCAGGACCCGTGGGCTGATCATGTAGGGGCGGCTGTAGCGCACGCGCTGGGCGCGAAGCACACCGTAACCGATGGCACCGATCATGTCGGCCTTACCCTGGGCAACCTGCTCGACCATGTCCTCGAACGATTCCGACTCGACGACCTGGAAGCGCAGGCCGGTGCGCAGGCCGATACGCTCCAGCAAGTCCAGGGCGATGCCCCGTGGTTGCTGTTGAGCATCGGTGAAGCTCAGCGGCGCGAGAGAGGTGTTGATCATCACCTTGATCTGCCGGTGTCGGGCGATCCAGTCGCGTTCCTCGGCCGTCAGGGCGTCCAGGCGTCGGTCGAGCAGGACGCTGGTGCTGCCACCGGTCCAGCGGCGCAGGATGTTCAGCCGCTCACTGTCGGCGATGCGTGCCAGGGCGAGGTCGACCAGTTGCAGCAGGCGTTGGTCGTCGCGGGCCAGGGCAAAGGCGAACGTGCTGGGTGGCGCCTTGACGAAGTGATCGACCTTGACCCGTTCCTGGAAACCCTTGGCAATCGCGTAGTCGGCGCTGATCGCATCGCCTAGGTAGACATCGGCCTGGCCCAGTGCCACCGCGGCGACACCCGCGAGGGTGGAGCGGTAGAGGTTCAACTGCGCGCGTGGGTAGAGCTGCTGCACCGTGTGGATGGGCAGGTAATGGTCGACCATGGCCAGGCGCAGGCCTTCCAGGTTGTCACCCTCGGGCAGGCTCTGGTTCTGTCGCGACACGATCACCGGCAGGTCGTCGGCATAGGGCGTGCTCAGTACCAGGTCGGCATCACTGGCTTCGAAGGCATTTGAACTGCCCAGCAGGTCGATTTCGCCCGCGCGCAGCGCATCCAGGGCCTGGGCGCGGCTGGCATAGCGACGCACTTCGATCGGCACGCCCAACTGCTCGGCGATCAGGCCGGCGTAGTCGGCGGTCAGGCCCTCGTAGTCGGCCTGGCTGATGTTGATGTCGAAGGGCGGGTAGTCCGGGTGCGAGCTGCCCAGTACCAGGCGCCTGCGTTCATTGAGCCACTGCCGGTCGGAAGCGGCCACCGCCAGCGGTGGCGCCGCGCTCAGGGCGCGGGCCAGCAGGTGGCGGGGCTCGCTGTGCACTTCGGCGGTGGCGGGCAGCGACAGCAGCGCGACCAGCAGCAGGCAAAGCGATGTCCCCTTGTGCATGGCTCAGGCCACGTTGTTGCGTTTGGCCAGATCGACCATTTCCACCAGCGACTCGACCTTGAGTTTCTCCATGATCCGGCCGCGGTAGGTGCTGATGGTCTTGGCGCTGAGGTTCATCTGCTCGCCGATCAGTTTGTTGCTCTGGCCGGCGCTGAGCCGGCGCAGCACCTCCATTTCCCGGTTGGACAGCAGTGCCAGGCGCTCGGTCTCGCTTTCCAGGGTATTGCTGTTGACCGCCATCTGCGGGAAGGTCGAGTAACCCTTGACCAGCGCCTTGAGGGCGAAGACCAGGGCGTCGAGGTCTTCGTCCTTGTTGACGAAGGCCGAGATGCCGGCGTCCATGCAGCGGCGCACGTAGAGGTCGGCGGGTTGGCCGGTCAGGGCCATGATCCGTGGCGGCGGGTCGATCAGCTTGAGGCGCTTGATCACCTCCATGCCGTCGAGGTCCGGCAGGCCGATATCGAGGATGACCACGTCCGCCTTGGTCTGCTCGGCCAGGCGGGCAGCTTCCTTGCCTTTACCGGTTTCCCCCACGACGGTGAAGCGTTCGCGTTCGAGCAGCATGCGTACGGCAAGCCGAACAATGTGATGGTCATCGACCAACAGCACGGATGTCATTCAGGTAACTCCTGTCAAAGTGCAGCCCGCTTCCAGCCTACGATTACAGGCGCTGGGCAGCGGACTTGCTGGGCAGCGCGCACCTTACGGATATTCAGGAGCCTTGGTAATAGGCGAGTATAGGTGTGTTGAAATACCTGCACCAACCTGTAGAAAAGTCCTACAAGAAAGGTTCAGGCACAGGGTGCGTGCGGCTTGTGCACGCGCTGTGTCGAGGCGGGATTGTTGTCCAGGACCTTGCCGACACGGGTGGGGCGGGCCACCAGCTGGCCGCCGCAGTTCGGGCAGCGGTTGTGGAAGTGCTGGTCGTTGCAGGCGCGGCAGAAGGTGCATTCGAACGAGCAGATCAGCGCATCCGGGCTTTCGGCGGGCAGGTCGGTGTCGCAGCATTCGCAGTTGGGGCGCAGTTCGAGCATGGGCTTGGTTTCCGTCCAGTTGGAAAATCCAGTGTGCTACGCCGCGCCCCTGGTCGGCAATCGTTTCACGAGCCTGGGCGATAGAGGTGGGCATGACCGGCACGGTACAGGGCCGAGTCGGCGAACGGCGCGTCCCCCAGCACATGGCCGACCAGGATCAGCGCCGTGCGCCGGAAGCCTTTGGCGGCCACGCGCTCGCCGATGTCCGCCAGGGTGCCCTTGACCCAGTCCTGGTCCGGCCAGGTGGCACGATGGACCACCGCGATCGGGCAGTCGAGGCCATAGTGTGGCAGCAGCTCCTCGACGATGCGGGCCAGGTGGCGCACGCCCAGGTGGATGGCCAGGGTGCTGCCGTGGCGGGCCAGGTCGGCCAATTGCTCACCGGCCGGCATCGGCGAACTGTCGCCGAAACGGGTGAGAATCACGGTCTGTGCCACATCGGGCAAAGTCAGCTCGCAACCGAGCAGCGCGGCACTGGCGGCGGTGGCGGTGACGCCGGGGACGATCTGGTAGTCGATGTCCAGTTCGCGCAAGTGGCGGATCTGTTCGCCGATGGCGCCGTACAGGCTGGGGTCGCCGCTGTGCACCCGGGCCACATCCTCGCCTTTGGCGTGGGCCTGGCGCATCACCTCGATGATCTGTTTCAGGTGCAGTTCGGCACTGTTGATCACGGTGTGCGCCTGGTGACCTTCCAGTACAGCGGCGGGGACCAGGGAGCCTGCGTAGATGATCACCGGGCACTGGCGGATCAGGCGCTGGCCCTTGACCGTGATCAGCTCCGGATCGCCGGGGCCGGCGCCGATGAAATAGACCGTCATGGAGGTTCCTTGCAGAAGATTGGAGCGGATTATCCGCCGATGGCCAGGGCCAGGGTAGCGCCACCGAGTACCTGCCTGGGCACATGCAGGCGGCCTTTGTCGCCAGCCAGGGCGAGGGCGGTGCTTTCGGCGACGCCCCAGCAGCCGGTCTGGGCGTACACCGTGGCCGAGCGATGGCTGAGCAGCGGTTCGAAGACCGTCAGATGCGTGGCGTCGAAGCAGATATAAGGCAGCCCCAGGCGCTCGGCCAATGCCAGCAGGCCAGGTTCGCGAGCCTTGGGCTCGATGCTGGCAATGGCGCGCAGGGCGTAGAGGGGCAGGGCGTGGCGGTTGAGCGTCTGGCGCAGCAGCACAGCCAGCGTCTCGACCGGGCAGCCACGGCGACAGCCAAAGCCGGCGTACAGCGCCGGCTGGGCAGGAAGCTCGTGCATCAGGCCTGGCTGGAGCGACGGTACAGCCACGCGCTGAGCAGGCCCAAAGCCAACCAGAACGCGGCGTTGGTCAGCCACGAAGCGATCTTGAACTGGGTCTCGAGGGCTTCTGGCGCCAGGCTTTCATGCATCGCCGGCTGCGGCGCGCCGATCAGGTGCGGGAGTACCAGCAGGGCGACACCCAGTGCCTTGAGCAGCCAGTGCCGGGCGAACACCAGCAACGCCAGGCCGGCGGCGGTGGCCGCGGCAGTGCCGATCCACCAGGTCTGGCGCTGGCCAAGGTCGGCGGCGGCGGTGCCGGGCAGTTCCGGTGGCAGGCCCAGGGTCGGCGCCAGGCAGAACACGGCAAAGCCGGCCAGGCCCCACAGCGCGCCGGTGGCCACGCGGTTCGGTTCGCGCAGGCTATAGAGGGCGACCAGGATCAGGGCGAAACCGACGGCGACCACTAGGTTGCCGCCGGTGGTGGACAGCACGCGCTGCCAGCCGTCTTCTGGCGCCCAGGCCTCGGCACTGTGTTCATGTTCGTGGGGGGCGGCGGCGTCGCCGTGCTCATGGTGTTCGGCGACCGGGGCGGCGGATTCGTAGGTTTCCGCCTGGAGAATCAGTGGGGCGACCCAGAAGCTTTGCAGCAAGGTCAGCAACAGGGCCGCGAGCAGGCCGCTGAAACCCGCGGTACGGGCTATGCGCGTAATCATGCGGATTTACTCAGTGGCAAGGGAAGGCGGCGCTGTGGCGGGTGTCGTGGGCGGCATTGTGCACCGCCTCGATGTGCGAGAAACCGGCGAAGTACACCAGGCACAGGCCCAGCAGGCTGGCGCCGACCGCGACGATCAGTCGCTGGCTGAGGCTGACGGGGGTGGCGATACTGTGTTTGGCGCTGGTGATGGGCATGACGCGTTCCTCTGCTGCTTTTGTTGTGGCAACGGGCATGCGCGACGACCCCGGGCACGGCCGGCCCAGGTGATACGACGACGCCCGCCCACCGCGGGGTGTACTGTGAGCACGTCAGGCCGGTCTCCGGGCTGGCGAGGTGGAGCCGGGCTCCGTCTGACGTCACCTTCCCATGCCATGGCAGGCACAGTGGTCCGGACGCTTCTCTCGCTTACCGTTGCGGGGGCAGCACCGGCCTTGTCGGCTCCTTTGAATGGAGGCACGACGCACCGGTTTCCCGTTTCACCCCCGTCGGGGGCACCTGAACGCAATGCGCTAGCAAATCACGGGGCCGGGCCCGCGTCAATCGCCGCGGCGGTTGACCGCCAGGCAGGCACTGCGTAGCCTTGCCGTTTCGAGGTTCTCGGGCGTTGGCCCGGGCTAAGACGGGAACGCGGTACAAGCCGCGGCTGCCCCCGCAACTGTAAGCACTGAAGGGTTCGGCACAGCCACTGCGCAGGCGCGCGGGAAGGCGCCGGCCCGCCGGCCAGCGAGCCGCAGCGGTGCGAGCCAGGAGACCTGCCTCGTGACGTCTTCGACTTTCAACCGGGCGGGGTGATCCGGTGGCGAACGCGCCTGGCCGGCATGGCCGTGGCTGTCGTCCTGCATGCCCGCGCCATTGCTGCCAAGGGCATCGCGACATGAAAACACTGGCCAAGCTTCCCGTCACCATCGTCACCGGCTTCCTCGGCTCGGGCAAGACCACCTTGCTGCGGCATATGCTCGACAACGCCCATGGCCGCCGCATCGCGGTGATCGTCAACGAGTTCGGCGAGCTGGGCATCGACGGCGAGATCCTCAAGCAGTGCAGCATCGGCTGCACTGAGGAAGAGGCCAACGGCCGTGTCTACGAACTGGCCAACGGCTGCCTGTGCTGCACCGTGCAGGAAGAGTTCTTCCCGGTGATGCGCGAACTGGTGGCCCGTCGCGGCGACCTCGACCACATCCTTATCGAGACCAGCGGCCTGGCCTTGCCCAAACCGCTGGTACAGGCCTTCCAGTGGCCGGAAATCCGCAATGCCTGCACCGTCGACGCGGTGATCACCGTGGTCGACAGCCCGGCCGTGGCCGCCGGCACCTTCGCCGCCTACCCGGACCAGGTCGATGCCCAGCGCAAGCTCGACCCCAACCTCGACCACGAGTCGCCGCTGCACGAACTGTTCGCCGACCAGCTGGCCAGCGCCGACCTGGTGGTACTGAACAAGGCCGACCTGATTGATGCCGAGGGCTTGGCCAAGGTCCGCGCCGAGGTGGCCGAGGAGCTGCCGCCGGCGGTCAAGGTGATCGAGGCCAGCAGTGGCCGCCTGCCACTGGAGGTGTTGCTGGGCGTGGGCGCCGAGTCCGAGGCGCATATTGATGGTCGTCGTACCCATCACGACTCGCATCACGACGGCGATGACCATGACGACCATGACCACGACGCCTTCGACTCGATCTCCATCGATCTGCCTGAAGCCGACGAAAGCTTGCTGCTCGATGCCCTGACCCAGCTGGTCACCGAGTTCGGCATCCTGCGCGCCAAGGGCTTCGCCGCTATCCCCGGCAAGCCGATGCGCCTGCTGATCCAGGGCGTGGGCACTCGCTTCGACAAGCATTTCGACCGCGCCTGGCGCAGCGATGAACCACGGATCACCCGCCTGGTGCTGATCGGGCAGGAGCTGGACGCCGCACAGCTGGAAGCGCGCCTGCGCCAGGCCCTGGGCGCCTGATCCATGCACCTGCTGCGGACCCAACCCGGCGGCTTCGTGCCGGACGACAGCATCGCCGATCTCGGCCAGACCCCCGCCGACCTGGTGATCCTCTGCAGCGGTGATTCACACCTGGCGCTGCTCGCCGAAACCGCCGAGCAGCTGCCGGCGGACTTCCCCAGCGTGCGCCTGGCCAATCCGATGCAGGTGCAGAACCATGCCTCGGTCGACCTGTATGTCGACCAGGTGCTGCGCCATGCCAAGGTGATCCTGGTGTCGCTGCATGGCGGCGTTGGCTACTGGCGCTATGGTGTCGAGCAACTGGTCGAACTGGCGGGGCGTGGGGTCGAGCTGATCCTGGTGCCCGGCGACGACCGTCCCGACCCTGAACTCACCGACCTGGGCACGGTCCGCGGCGAACAGGCCGAGCGCCTCTGGCACTTCCTGCGCCAGGGCGGCAAGGCCAACGCGGTGAGCCTGTTCAACTGTCTGGCCAACCAATGGCTGGGCCGCGATTACCCGTGGGATGAGCCGCAGCCCTTGCCGCGCACGGCGGTTTACCATCCGACCAAGGCCAAGGCGCGTCTCGAGGACTGGTACGCCGAGTGGCACCCGGAGCATCCGGTGGCGCCGTTGCTGTTCTACCGTTCGCACCTGCAGGCGGCCAACACGGCGTTCATCGATGTGTTCTGCCAGCGCCTGCAGGCCTGCGGGCTGAACCCACTGCCCATCGCCGTGGCCAGCCTGAAGGAGCGCGCCTGCCTGGACCAGGTCGAGGCCTGGCTCGACGAGGTGCAGGCCGAAGTGGTGATCAACACCACCGGTTTCGCCCTGTCCAGCCCCGAGCAACCCAACCTGCGCCCGCTGCGCCGTGATGTACCGGTGCTGCAGGCCATCTGCGCCCAGGACAACCAGCCTGGCTGGGAGCAGAGCGAGCAGGGCCTGGGCGCCCGCGACCTGGCGATGCACATCGCCCTGCCGGAACTGGACGGGCGCATCATCACCCGGCCGGTGAGTTTCAAGGACCTGGCCTGGCGCAGCGAGCGCAGCCAGTCCGATGTAGTCTGCTACCGGGCCCATCCCGAGCGCATGGACTTCGTCGCCGAACTGGCACGGCGCTGGGTGACCCTGGCGCGCCTGGACAACCAGGAAAAGCGCGTGGCCCTGGTGCTGGCCAACTACCCGACCCGCGACGGGCGCATCGGCAATGGCGTCGGCCTGGACACGCCGGGCGCGGCGCTCAATATCCTCGAGGCCCTGCAAGCGCAGGGTTACCCAGTGGCCGGCCTGCCCGATAGCGGTACCGAGCTGGTTCACCAGTTGCTCGGCGGGGTGACCAACGACCTCGATCACCTCGACCAGCGCCCCTGCGCCCAGAGCCTGGCCCTGGCCGACTACCAGCGCGCCTTCGCCGCCTTGCCCGAGGCCAACCAACGCGCGGTGCTGGAGCGCTGGGGGCCGCCCGAGCAGGATCCGATGTTCCGCGGTGGACGCATGATGGTCGCCGGCCTGCGCTACGGCCTGACCTTTGTCGGCATCCAGCCGGCGCGGGGCTATCAGGTGGACCACAGCGCGGTGTACCACGACCCGGACCTGGTGCCGCCCCATGGCTACCTGGCGTTCCACTTCTGGCTGCGCAACGGCTATGCCGCCGACGCAGTGATCCATGTGGGCAAGCATGGCAACCTGGAATGGCTGCCGGGCAAGGGCGTGGGCCTGTCCGCCGAGTGCTGGCCGGATGCCTTGCTCGGCCCGTTGCCCAACATCTACCCGTTCATCGTCAACGACCCGGGTGAGGGCGCCCAGGCCAAGCGCCGCACCCAGGCGGTGATCATCGACCACCTGATGCCGCCGCTGACCCGTGCCGAGACCTACGGCCCGCTGCGTCATCTGGAGCAACTGGCTGACGAATACTACGAGGCGCAGTTGCTTGATCCGCGTCGTGCCCGCGAGCTGCAACGGGACATTCTTGAACTGGTCAAAACCCACCATATCGACCGCGAGTTGCAGCTCGAAGGCCAGATGGAGGACGCGGCGGTGTGGTTGCCGCGGCTGGACACCTATCTGTGCGACCTGAAGGAATCGCAGATTCGCGACGGCCTGCACGTGTTCGGCCAATCGCCGCAGGGACGTTTGCGCAGCGGTACGCTGCTGGCGCTGCTGCGGGTGGCGCGGGGCGATGGCAAGGGCGGCAACGCCAGCCTGATCCGCGTGCTGGCCAAGGCGTTGGCGCTGGGTTTCGACCCGCTGGACTGTGACCTGGGGCAGGCATGGGATGGGCCACGCCCGGATCTGCTGGTACAACTCGACGCCAGCCTCTGGCGAACCTGTGGCGATACCCGCGAGCGCCTGGAGTTGCTGGCGTTGTCACTGATCGAGCAGGCCCTGCAGGGTACTCTCGCGCTATCGGACGGGCTCGAATGGGAGGCGGTGCGCGCGGTGCTGCGCACGCTGGTCGAACAGGTCGCCCCCGATCTGGATGCCTGCGGCGCTGCCGAGATCGATGGCCTGCTGGCGGCCCTGGCCGGGCGTTTCGTCCCGGCCGGGCCCAGTGGCGCGCCCAGCCGCGGCCGGCTGGACGTGCTGCCCACCGGGCGCAACTTCTATACCGTCGATGTGCGCAACCTGCCCACCGCCACGGCCTGGCGCCTGGGGTTTGCCTCGGCCAACCTGATTCTCGAGCGGCACCTGCAGGACCATGGCGATCACCTGCGCCAGCTGGGCCTGTCGGTGTGGGGCACGGCGACCATGCGCACCGGCGGCGACGATATCGCCCAGGCCATGGCGTTGATGGGTGTGCGCCCGGTGTGGGCCACTGGCAGCCAACGGGTCGATGACTTCGAGATCCTGCCGCTGAGCCTGCTCGACCGGCCACGGGTGGACGTGACGCTGCGGGTGTCGGGCTTCTTCCGCGATGCTTTCGGCAACCTGATCCGTCTGTTTGACGCCGCCGTGCAGGCGGTGGCTGCACTGGACGAGCCGGACGACCTGAACCCCCTGGCTGCGCGGGTGCGCGCCGAGCGCGAAACGCTGCTCGGCGCTGGCGTCGAGCCCGAGCAGGCGACGCGGCAGGCCGGCTGGCGAGTGTTCGGCGCCAAGCCCGGCGCCTACGGGGCCGGTGTGCAGAACGCCATCGATGGACGCCTGTGGCACAGCCGCGACGATCTGGCCGAGGTCTACCTCAACCATGGCGGCTACGCCTATGGCACCGCCGACGAGGGCACCCCGGCCCGTGCCGTGTTCGCCCAGCGCCTGGCGCAGGTGCAGGCGGTGCTGCAGAACCAGGATAACCACGAGCACGACCTGCTCGACTCCAACGATTACTACCAGTTCCAGGGCGGCATGCTGGCAGCCGCCGAAACCCTGGCCGGCACCTCGCGGGCCAGCTACCACGGCGACCACAGCCAGGCCGATCGGCCGCGGGTGCGCACCCTCAAGGAAGAACTCAACCGGGTGATCCGTGCCCGGGCGCTCAACCCCAAGTGGATCGACGGCGCCAAGCGCCATGGCTATAAAGGTGCGTTCGAGCTGGCGGCCACGGTCGACAACCTGTTCGCCTTCGATGCCACTACCCACCTGATCGACGACCATCATTACCAGGGCTTGGCCGATGCCTATGTGCTCGACCCGGCCACCCGTGATTTCATGCGCGAGCACAACCCTGAAGCCCTGCGCGACCTTACCGAACGCCTGCTGGAAGCCCAGCAGCGCGGGTTGTGGCAGGAACCGGGCGACTATCGTGAAAGCCTCGAGCAACAATTGCTCGCCGGCGAGGAAGACAGCTGAACATGAGCGAACCCGTACAATTTCCCCTGGCCGCCGTGGTCGGCGCCGACGACCTCAAGCTGGCCCTGTGCCTGACGGCGATCGACCCGAAGATCGGCGGCGTGCTGATCGAAGGGCCGCGGGGCATGGCCAAGAGCACCTTGGCCCGGGGCTTGGCCGACCTGCTGGGCGATGGCCCGTTCGTGACCCTGCCGCTGGGGGCGACCGAGGAGCGCCTGGTCGGCACCCTCGACCTGGATGCCGCCCTGGGCCAGGGCCAGGCGCGGTTTTCGCCGGGCGTCCTGGCCCATGCCGACGGTGGCGTGTTGTACGTCGATGAAGTCAACCTGTTGCCCGACCCATTGGTGGACCTGCTGCTGGACGTGGCCGCCAGCGGTACCAATCGCATCGAGCGCGACGGCATTTCCCATCGCCACGCCGCCCGTTTCGTGCTGATCGGCACCATGAACCCGGAGGAGGGCGAGCTGCGCCCGCAGTTGCTCGACCGTTTCGGTCTCAATGTGGCCCTGGAAGGTTTGCCGACGCCGCAGGCGCGTCAGCAGATCATTCGTCGCCGGCTGGCTTTCGACAGCGATCCACAGGCGTTCTGCGAACAATGGGCCGAGCAGCAGGCGGCGTTGCGCGAGCGCTGTCGGTCGGCCCGTGAGCGCCTGGCATCTATCGCTCTGGACGACCAGGCCCTGGCCTGGATCACCGAGCGCTGCTTCGCCGCCGGGGTGGACGGCTTGCGTGCCGACCTGGTCTGGCTGCGCGCGGCGCGGGCCCATGCCGCCTGGCGGGGTAATGCGGTGATCGAGGAGGCGGATGTACAGGCGGTTGCCGAGTTTGCCTTGCGCCATCGGCGCCGCAGCGAGGCACCGCCACCCCAGGCCACTTCGGCGGGCGGGCAGGCGAGTGCGCAGGAGACGCCGGGTGGTCAGGGGGACTGGGGAGCATTGCCTGCCCAGCCGGTGGCCACGGGTGCTCGGCGCGAGGTGCCGAACTGGGCAAAAAAGCCCTGAGCATCCGCTCGCGCCATGATCGGGTGGCGGATGCCAGGCCTCGCGTCGGTCATTTGACGGGGACTTCCCGGGGCCGCCCGCGCACCAGCGATAGCGGGCGCATCGCCTGGCTGGCAACCTTGCTCAAAGGGCGGCCACGCCAGCGCCGCGACCTGTGCTGGCAGCAGCGCCAGGCCCAGGCGCCGGAACTGTGGCTGGTGATCGTCGATGCGTCGGCGTCGACCCGACGCAATCAGGCGCTGGCCCAGGCCAAGGGACTGCTGGCTGGGTTGTTCGATGAGGCCTATCGGCAACGTGCGCGTCTGGCCTTGCTCACGGCCAGCGGCAACCGGCCGCAATGGCAGCGCCATGGCCTGAAAGCCTCGGCGGCGTTGCAGCCCTGGCTGCAAGCGCTGGGGGCGGGAGGTGGTACACCGTTGCCGGCGGCGCTGGAAGAGGCGCGTCAGTGGTTATTGGCCCGGGGCAAGCGCTTGCCTCATGAGGTACAGCGCTGCCTGGTGTTGACCGATGGCCGTCTGCAACAGGGCCCTGCGTTGCAACCGCTACCTTGCGTGACGTTGCTGGTGGATATGGAAACAGCGGCGGTGCGCGTGGGCCGGGCACGCCAACTTGCCGAACAACTGCAGGCCGACTATCGGCATATCGAGCAGTTCGCGGTGATCAAGTAAACATGTAACTGCGACAGGATGTCGCAATTAAAAAGTTTCCCCGACAGTGGGGGAACTTGCACAAGTGCGTGGCAATCACGCACTTGCGGCACAGTGCTCTTTTACTTCGGCATCGACCAGGGTTGCAGGTCGTAACCCTTGCCGGACAGTTCGGCGCGCACTTCCTCGATCAGGCTGGCCCATTGCGCGGGGTCGGAATAGACGCGCGAGGACACTTGCTTGCTGCCGATACGGGTGCTGGTCCGGTCGATCACTGCCAGGCTCAGTTCACCAGTACCGTTGGGTGCATCCCAGGCTACGCACTGGAAGGGTTCGAAGGCGTGGTCGGCGATCAGCAGTGCTTCGTTGACACGGAGCGGGGCGTTCATGGTTCGGTCTCTCTCATGGTCCCAAACAGCGAAATAAGGTGCCGCGGTGTTATTCCACAAAAGTGTACAGCGCGGGGTTATTCGTACTGATGCTCCAGATCAGGGTTGAAGTCACATGGCCGTTGAAATTTTTTTATATCGGCGATGTTTTCCTGACTGCCCATCGCGCCTAAGACGGTAATTGAGTTGGAAAATTCCCAGCGCGGCATGCGGCTTTCTTACCGGGCTGACCAACGGTAGTGGGGGGCGTCAAGTTCATTGCTACTGTTAATTCGGGCGTCGCAACT
Source organism: Pseudomonas sp. BW16M2 (assembly GCF_014268865.1). Taxonomy (NCBI): domain Bacteria; kingdom Pseudomonadati; phylum Pseudomonadota; class Gammaproteobacteria; order Pseudomonadales; family Pseudomonadaceae; genus Pseudomonas; species Pseudomonas sp. BW16M2. The sequence continues at coordinate 67,734 of NZ_JABWRI010000027.1, forward strand.
GTCTGTTTACAGTTAAAAAACCATAATCTGGCGCCAAGGAAAGGTCATGCTCGATACCGCATCCCTCCGCCGCTTGCTGATCGTCGACCCCTGCGACGATTGCCACCGCCTTTTGCCGGGCCTGCGCAGCGTTGGCTGGGATGTACGAAGTTGCACACTCGAGGCGGCCATGGAGCAGCCCTGCGATGTCGGCCTGGTGCGCCTGCAGGCCTCGCACCTACTGCATCCCGAGGCGGTCAAGGACCTGATCAAGCGCAGCAATACAGAATGGATCGCCGTGCTCAGCGCCGAAGAATTGCGCCTGCAGAATGTCGGCGATTTCGTCTGCGAATGGTTTTTCGATTTCCACACCCTGCCGTTCGACGTCTCACGGGTACAGGTCACCCTGGGTCGCGCCTTCGGCATGGCGCGGTTGCGTGGCAAGGGCCCGGTGCGGGTGGACGAGCCCGAACACGAACTGCTGGGCGAGAGCCGGCCGATCCGTGAGCTGCGCAAGTTGCTGGGCAAGCTGGCACCGACCGAGTCGCCGGTGCTGATCCGTGGCGAAAGCGGTACGGGCAAGGAGCTGGTGGCGCGTACCCTGCACCGGCAATCGCAACGGCGCGACAAACCCTTCATCGCCATCAACTGCGGCGCCATCCCCGAACACCTGATCCAGTCCGAGCTGTTCGGCCACGAAAAAGGCGCGTTCACCGGGGCGCATCAGCGCAAGGTGGGGCGTATCGAGGCGGCCAATGGTGGCACCCTGTTCCTCGACGAGATCGGTGACCTGCCGTTGGAGTTGCAGGCCAACCTGCTGCGTTTTCTCCAGGAGAAGCACATCGAGCGGGTAGGGGGTAATCAGCCGATCGCCGTGGACGTCAGGGTTTTGGCGGCGACCCATGTGGACCTGGAGAAGGCCATCGCGCTGGCGCGCTTTCGCGAGGACCTGTACTACCGGCTCAATGTCCTGCAGGTGGTGACCGCGCCGCTACGTGACCGGCATGGCGACCTGTCGATGCTGGCCAGTCATTTCTCCCAGTTCTACAGCGCCGAGACCGGCCGGCGCCCGCGTTCGTTCAGCGACGGCGCCCTGGCGGCCATGGGGCGCCACGATTGGCCGGGCAATGTCCGCGAGCTGGCCAACCGGGTGCGGCGCGGCCTGGTATTGGCCGAGGGCCGCCAGATCGAAGCGCAGGACCTGGGCCTGCAGGAGCTGCAGGAGCAGGACCAGCCATTGGGCACGCTGGAGGACTACAAGCACCGGGCCGAGCGCCAGGCGTTGTGCGATGTGCTGAACCGGCACAGCGACAACCTGAGCATCGCGGCCAAGGTGCTGGGCGTTTCCAGACCGACATTCTACCGGTTGTTGCACAAGCACCAGATTCGCTAGCTGACCTCAGCTCGACTGGGCAAGATGCCCATCCGCCAGTTCCTCCACCGTCTCCGGCTCATCCGGCAGCGCGGTAATCACGCTGAAATCGCTCACTTCCACCTCGCCGCCGCCATACCCCAGCAGATGGAAGGAAAACGCCTTGCGCACGGTGGGGTTGTCGAAGTCGAACTCCATTTCCAGCGGTTCGTCGGCCGTCACCCGCATCTCTTCGGGTAGCCCGAGCTGCACGTCCTGTTCCAGCTCCTTGGCCTTGAGGCGGATAAACGCCGCGTGCCGGGGATCCAGCGCCCGCACCTTCAGACGCACACGGGTACGCGAGCCTTCGGGCATCTCCAGGTACTGCGCGCCGATCAGGTTGTCCGCCCAGTCATCCTTGATGCGCTCTGCCAGGGCGATAGGCGAAGGCCCGCCGAACTGGTAGCGCAGGTTGAGCGGGGTCTGCAGCAGCGACTGGTCGAGGCTGGCGGCCAGCAGATTGAGCTGCGGACCGAGGCTGTCGTCGCCACGGCCGAGGAACTTGGCCTGGTCGGCAATGAATCCTGTGCTGGCATAGCGTCGGCAGCGCTGCTGGAAGTCGCATTCGCTGAGGGTGCCCTGGCCATCGTGGTAGCGCAGCATGCCATTGGTGTAGGAGATCATCTCGCGGCCGCTGTCGTAGTCGCGGTACAGCGAGCGTCCGCCCAGGGCTGCCGGGATCGGCAGGGCGAAGTAGTCGAGCAGGGAGGTGCTCAGGTCGATATGGCCGTAGGTACCCTGCTTGAGCCTGGGCAGTTGCGCCTGTTCCGGCGCCAACGTGAGGTTGAAGCCCCAGGCCGAGGCCAGACGCACGCCGTCGATGCCATGGGATTCGTCCGAAGTGACGATCACCAGCGTGTCCTCCAGCACGCCCTGTTTCTCGAGGTTGTCGAGGAAGCCGCCCAGGGCATCATCAAGGTAGGCCACCGCGGCCTGCTTGGGCGTGTCGAAGCGTTGCAGATAGGCGTCGGGCGCCGAATAGGGCTGGTGGGTGCCGACCGTGAGCAGGGTGAGCATCCACGGCTGGGGGTGCTTGCGCAGCTCGCCGACGTAGTCGAGCGCACCTTCGAAGAAGGCGCGGTCATCCTTGCCCCAGGGGAATTCCAGGTAGTTGTCGTTGGCGAACCACTCCAGGCCATGCACCGCGTCAAAGCCGATGTGCGGCATGATCCGGTCCTTGGCCATGAAGCGCAGCCCGGCGCCTTGAAGGTAATGGGTGGCGAAACCGGCTTCGCGCAACTGGGCCGGCAGGCACGCCTGGTTGCGTTGCTGCTGGGTCAGCAGCTCGACGCCCTTGGGCGTGCCGTTGGCCAGCTTGTCGTAGTCGCCGCAGAGCATCGCGTAGAGACCGCGAATGGTCTGGTGGGTGTGCAACACATAGTCAGGGGTGTTCATGCCGCGCTCGGCCCACTGGCTGAGCCGCGGCATCAGGTCCTGCTCGAAGCGGCTGCCCAGTGCCTCGCGGTTGGGGCGCAGGTAGGCACCGGGGATGCCCTCGACGGTGATGATCAGCAGGTTGCGCGCTTTGCCTGGGGCGTCGAGCAGCTTGGCGCCATTGAGGTCGGATTGGGTCAGGCCGGCGCTGGACAGCGCCGTGACCGCCGGCACATGGCCCATGCCACGCAGGGCCTGATGCTGTAACTTGCCCACTGCTGCCGACAGCGCCTGGTGGGTGAGGCCGTACTGTCGCCACTGGTCGGCGTCCGAGGGCGCCAGTTGCTGGCCGCCCCAGTGCAGGCCAAACAGCGCCACAGGCACGGCCCAGAAACGCCGGGGCAAGGGGGCGCCGGCAGGCGACCGCCATACGCTTGTCAGCCATATGCCAAGGCCTGCGACCAGCAGGGCGGGCAGCCAGGCATGGGCGAGGGCGCCGGCGGTGGAGTTCTCCATGAACTGCGGGTCGACCAGATAGGCCAGGTCGTCGACCGTGGGCAGTCGGCCGACGGCACTGACCAGCTCGGCGGATGCCACCCACAGGCCGCCCCAGGCCAACAGCAGCGGCAAGGCCAGCCACCAGGAGCGACGATGGGCGAGCAGCAACAGCAGGCTGCCGATGGCGAGGTCCGATAGGTAGCCGAAGGGGTTGGACCAGCCCAGCAGGGCGCGCGCGGTCAGCGGAATCACCAGCACCAGGATTGCCAGCGTGGCAAGGCGGGCGCGAGGGTGACCGAGCAGGTTGTTCACGAAACTTTCCTTATTGCCATTAAATCGTCACAAAACTGTGCGCGATGATAACAGGCCGATGCCAGGAAAGTCGGTCGCTACAAAACCGGTAACCAAATCCCGGGCCCTGGATCGGGCCCGGCTGGAGGGTCAGAAGTAGTACGGGAATTTCAGGCTGAACGAGAAGTCCGGCGAGTCCTCGGTAAGGCCGATGGACAGGTTGGGGACGATGGTCAGGTTGTCGGTGGCGGCGAAGGTCAGGCCGATGTTGAAGTTGGCGGCGTTGTAGTCGCTGTTGGTGATCGACTGCCAGTCGCCGCCGTCCGGCTTGATCTTGCTCTTGCTGGCGAACTGGTCGGTGACCGAGAACGACATGCTCATGCGTTCGTTGAGGGCAAAGGCGATACCGCCGCCGATCTGCCAGGAGTCGCCCAGTTTCACATCACCCTTGACCTTGCTGTTGACCTGGGGGCTGATGTCGCTGAACGAATCCTGCATGTTGTAGGTGTAGGACAGGCTGGCGAACAGCACGGCGGGGTCGAAGGTCTTGACCAGCGAGATGCCCGGCGTGATCGCCCAGACACCGTTGCCGGTCGGCAGGCTCTCGGGCACCGACAGGTTGTTGTTGGTCGGGTCCTCGACCAGCTTGATGCCATAGGGGTCCTTGCCGGTAGGCGCCTTGACCCGCAGGGTGAGCACCGCGTCGGGCCAGTTCTCCGATTCGTCGAGGAACTTGTAGGCCACGCCGACGTTGACGTCGCCGATGGTCGGATCGCGGGTGACCGACGCATCGGAGGTGACCGGTCCGGCACCACCGGCGCCACCGGAGGAATAGGTCGATTCGCGGTAAACGATGGGTACGTTTATATCGAACTGCCAGCGTTGATCCATGTTGTAGCGGGCGGTCAGGTCCAGGGTCCAGTTGTCCGCCTTGATCCGGTCGAGGTTGATGTTGCCGAGGAAGATCGAGTCGAGGGCGAGGAAACCATTGAGTGTCAGGGCGCGGGTATCGTAGTGCGTGTAGGTGATGCCGGTCTCGACGCTGAACTTGCCGCCTCCGAAGAAGCCGCTGGCCTCGTCATACAGGTTGGAAACGCTTTGCGCGGGTTCCGAATCGTCCTTGAGCGACTGGCCATAGGAGCTGCCAGTGCTGCCCGGGGCGCCGGATGCAACGGTCTGCGCGCCTTTGGCCGGTGTCGAGGGGGACTTGGTCAGGCGCTTGGGCGGTGGGGCTGCCGGGGTTTCCTCGACCTGGCGCACGCGCTGCTCAAGCACCATCAGGGCATTCTGCTGGGCTTCGTAGCGTTGTTTCAGTTCGCGCAATTCCTGCTTCAGTGCCTCGACCTGAGGGTCCGGAGCTGCATAAAGCATGGTCGCAGGGGCCAATGTACTCAAACAGACTACAGCTCTGAACGTCAACGATCGTTGCATGGGTTAGCCGTCCCTTCTGACTACATACGATGAGACTGAGCGTAGATCAGTATCCGAGGGCGCGAAGACCTTTGAGCTGGTCAAGATTGCCGTTCAGCGCGGCAGCGGGCACGTTGTCGCGCAGCACGACGTTGAGCGAGGTCAGGTTGCTGACCTGGTTGCCGCTGCCGAGCAGGGTGGCGTTCTGCATCAGCCCGCCCTGGGCGATCTGCTGCAGGGTGCTGCCCTGGTTGTTGCTGGCCACGACGTTCATTTGCACGCCGGTACCGCTCGCGGAGACGCTCAGGGACCCTGCGGCGTTGCTGCCGACCAATGTCGAGCCCGCAGCCAGCACCTGGCCTTGCTGCGGCGCCTCAGGGGCCTGGTTGGCCTTGGTAACGTTGATGTCGACGTTGTTGTTGGCCAGGTTGTTGTCACCGGCCGCGCGCACCACCTGGGTGACGCCGACGGTGGTGTCCAGGCCGCCGCCACCGGTGACGCTGCCGGTGCCCCTGGCGCTGGACGAACCGCTGCCTTTCTCGTCGATCATGGACACATAGAACTGTGGCTTGATGGTCGACTGCTGCACCTGCATCGAGGTCTTGGCGCCGATGACATCGCCATTGGCGTTCTGCCAGGTGCTGCTCATGACCACGCCGAAGCTGATGATGCGCCCCGGCAGTACATAGCGTCCGCGCAGATTGGCCAACTCCTGATCCTTCAGTTCAATGGGTTTGAACGTCTCTGCCTGGATGGGCAGGGCGGTGGCCAGGCAGATCAGGGTGAGCCAGGCTGGAGTCTTCATGGGATGCTCCCGACGCGTCGCGCTCGATTATCGTTAGAAGAAGTCGCTGCGGATGAAGCCGAAGTCCATCAGTTCGGCGTCCTTGACCGGGGTGAAGTTGTTGATGCGGTCCTTGGCGCTCAACGGCAGGGGCGGGTCGAGCAAGGCATTGGTCTTGTCGTAGCCCTGGCCGATCACGGCGAAGATGATGCCGTTCCAGCCCTTGAGGAAGTCTTCGACCTTGTAACGTTTGTGGCCGAGCACCGGGTCGCCGATGTAGACCCAGCCCTTGTCGACCCGTTGCATGACCACGAAATGCTTGTAGCCACGGATGTCCATCAGCACCACCACGGGGATGCGCACGCTGCTCAGGGTGTCGGCGGCGACCCGGTAGCCGCGGGCACGCATGCCGAGGCTTTCCACATAGCGCTTCATGTCGAGCATCGAGAAGCCCTGGACCTTGACCAGGTCCTGGTCGGCGTGGGCCAGCATGCCCTCGATGATCGTGTGTTCGTCCACGTCCAGCCAGTAGGCTTGGCGCAGGATGGTTGCCAGCGCCGCGGCGCCGCAACTGAAATCGGTCTTCTGTTGCACCAGGTCGGCGAACTTGCGTTCGCGGATGCTCTGGATGGGCTTGTAGATCACCGCGCCCCCCGGCAAAACCGAAAGCGGCATCTGCGCCGCTTCGCTGTAACTGGCCATGCACAACAAAAACGCCAAGGCGATCATACGCATGGTCTTGCCCCCCAGATCCTGTTGAGGAAAAGGCCCCCCGAAGGGGGCCTCAAGGTCACAGCTGTCAGAACGAGGTGTTGGAGATGGCCAGCGAGTTGCTCTGCTGGTTGCCCACACCGGCTGCCACGTTGACGCCGAGGTTGCCGCTGCCGCCATTCACCGAGCCACTCAGGGTGGCGGTGTTGGTTACAGCGTTAGCCCAGCCGGTAGGAGTCAGCACCTGGAACGACACGGTTTTGCTCAGGTCGAACGAGCTGGATTCTTCGAAGCTGTTCGAACCGGACTTCGAGGACTCGGAGGCTTTGCTGCCCGATTTTTCGTACGAAGAGTCGTAGGCTTTCTCGAACGAGGAGTCGTAGGACTTCTCGAACGAAGAGCTGGAAGACTTGTCGCGCGACTTGTCATACGAGGCGTCGATCGAGGCGCTCAGCGACGCATCGAACGAGTCGGTGCGGCTGCGCTCGTGGCGGCCATAGTCCTGGGTGTGCGTCACGCTGCCACTCGCCGAGGCATCCAGCGAAGCGTTCAGAGAACCACTGGCCGAGGAGCTCGACTCATGGCTACGCGAACCGCTGGCGTCCGAGCTCTTCGAGCCACTGGCGTTCCAGCTGTTGGCACCGGCGGCCTCCCAGCTCGACGAGGAGCTGCGGTCCTTGCTGTAGCTGGAGTCCCTGTTGTACGAGGCGCTGCCGCTGGTGCTGGTGGTCAGGGTGATGGTGTCGAGGCGGTACTCGCGGTCACCGTTGTTGTTCACCACCAGGCCAGGACCATTCTGGTCGGCGGAGGCGGTGGCCGTGGCGTTACCCAGTGGCGCATTGGAGTTGGCAATGGCCATGGTGTTTTTCTGTTGGTTCAGGTCGCCACCGGCAATGTTGATGCCCATGTTGCCGCTGCCGTTGTTGCCCGAGCCGCTCATGATGCCGGAGTTGGTGGTGCCGTAGTTGGTGACCTTGTTGTTGTTGCTGTACTGGCGCACGTCGGCGGTGGCCGATGCCGAGCCGAACACGAAGGTGTTGTCCAGGCTCGAGTCAGCGCCGGCATTGGCGATGGCGGCGGCGTTGTCCTGCTGGTTACCAGCGCCGGCTGCCACGTTGACACCGACGTTGCCGCTGGTGCCGGAAGCCGAGCTGCTCATCTCGGCTTCGTTGACGGTGCCTTCGTTGCTGATGCGGTTGTTGGTGCTGCTTTGCTTGTCCCAGGCATTGGCGGTTGCATACACCGGGATCTTGGTAGGAGGAGGGGTGTGATGACCGTTGTTGTGATGACCATTGTGATGGTCGTTGCCACGCCGATCATTCTGTCCAGCTTGTACAGCCACAGCCATGATCGCAGCGATTGCGAAAACCAGAGGCTTGAGTGCCATCGAGGGTTTCATGGTGGTTCTCCGTACTTTATTTTAGGTTAAGTGTTGTTGTTACCTGTTTGGGTCAATCCGCGACCCGGATGCTCAGGGTGTTGGCCGTTCGGTTTCCCACCCCTGCACTCTGATTCAACTGCACCACGCCACGGCTACCGGTGAATGCCTGGTCGCTGGTGCTGACCTGACGATGGCCGGGTGTCTGGGCAGTTGGATCCGAGCTGTTGACCAGCGCCACGTTCTGTTGCAGAAGGACGCTGTCGTCGATGCTTTGTGGTTGGGCACTGACGCTGATGCGCAGTGCGTTGGCTTGCTGGTTGCTGGCGCCGGCGCTCTGGTTGACCCCCAGGATGCCGTTGCCGTGACTGAACGCCGTGCCCTGGATGCTGGACTGCGCGTCCATCGAAGGATCGACCTGGGTGCGCAGGCGCTGGCGGATCTGCGTGCTGGCGTTGGCGTCGTGGCCAATGGCGATGGCCCGGGCGTTGACCTGTTGCTGCTGGTCGCCGGCTGCCTGGTTGACGCCCAGGTTGCCTTGGTATTGCGCGCCGGAGCTGTCGATGGTGGCATTGTTGATCACGGGGGATTGGGCGAAAGCCGACGCGCTGCACAGCGTGGCCAGGATCAGCAGCGAGTGCCTCATGTCATTGGCCTCCGCCGAGCACTTTCAGCGCGCCCAGGCCTTGCTGGACGTTGGAGTTGACCATGTTGGCGATGCCGTTGCCGCCCGAGCCCGAGCCACGTCCGCCGGCAATGTTGGGCAACTGGGTCTGGTTGCCGATGTTGGCGCCGATGGTGTTGGTCTGCTGGGTGATCAGCGAGTTGATCCCGGCGCCGCTGGTGATGCCGGCGAAGTCGCCATCGCTCAGCTCGCTGGTCTGCTTGAGGATGTGCGCGGAGGGATTGGTGTTGACGGTGACCGGGTTGGGGTCGGGCATTACCGGAGCGCGTATAGCGCTGCGGGTCTGCACTTCGCGGGTGATGACGACGATGCCGTTGTCTGCCTGGGCGGGCAGGCTGAAGCTGGATCCCAAAGCGCAACCAAGCAGCAGGAGGTGACAGATCTTGCCTTTTTCTGGTTTCCCCACGATGGCAATTCCTTCTTCGGCGTTTGGGCCTGGGGCCGCGTTGCCAGAAGGAGAGCAGAAGCTGTGCCGGTTTTTGTTATTGCTTGAGAATCAGGATCTTGGGTGGGAAGCACTGTTGCGTCAGAGAATTGTTGTATCAGTGCTGAGACAGACCCCCGGTGAGTTGAGGGTCAAACCCTGCAATACCGGGCTTCGAGGGGAGGTCGGCGCAGGTGTATCACCGCTGTGACATTGCCCCCGAAACTGCGGGATTACGCGCAAATCCGGGGGCTATGGCCGGTCGGTGTGTATCAGTGGTTTAACATTCAGTGGGGAAAATCGGGGCTTTTCCGTCAAGCAAGCGTTGCACCGCCTCCAGCACCTTGGCGCTGCGTTGTGGCCAGTCACCGTCGATGATCTGCAGGTTCTGTCGATGGCGCTGCAACCAGGCCAGGCTGTCGTCGAAGAACGCCTGGCGTTCCTCCAGCCGGGGCTGGCAGCGTTGCCCGTCACCGACCCATTCGACGCCCTCGGGACGCAGCAGCAGGTGCAGGTCGTAATGGCGCGCCTTCAGCGCTTCTTCGATCCAGGCAGGGCAGTCGTTGAACAGTGCCTGACTCCAGAGGATGTTGCTGAGCAGGTGGGTATCGAGGATCAGCAGCTCCGGCGCCTGCGTTCGGCCATGATCTTCCCAGTCCAGTTGGCCACGGGCGATGGTGGGAATGTCGGCGTAGCAGGTATCGCGCTGTTCGCATTCCATGAAGTGGCGGACATATTCACCGACCAGCACGCCGCCGAAATGCGCCTGGATCTCGCCGCTCAGCCAGCTCTTGCCGCTGGACTCCGGGCCGCACAACACCAGGACCTTCATGCCGCCGCCAGCGCCGGATCGCGGCGCCACTCCAGCCAGCCGCGCACGGCGATGAGGGTTAACAGGGCGTAGAGCGCGGCGGTGAGGTACAGGCCCTTGTACAGGAACAGGCCGACGAAGATCACGTCCACGACTACCCACAACGCCCAGCACTGCAGGCGCTTCTGTGCCATCCACAGCTGCGCCACCAGGCTGAAACCGGTGAGGGCGGCATCCAGCCAGGGCTGGGCGGCGTCGGTCCAGTGCGCCATGCCCGCGCCCAGCAGCAGGCTGGCCAGGAGGCCGGCCGCCAGGCCTTTGAGCATCGGCGCGGGGGCCAGGCGGGTCACCTGGCGGGCGTCCTCGGTACGGTCGGGCCGGGTCCACTGCCACCAGCCGTACAGCTGCAGCACCGCGTAGACCAGTTGCAGGAGCATGTCCGAGTACAGCTTCACCTCGTAGAAGATCCAGCTGTACAGCACCACCATCACCAGGCCGATCGGCCAGCACCAGGGGTTCTGCTTGACGGTGAGCCAGACGGCGATGACGCCGAGCGCGGCGGCGAAGAGTTCGAGGCCGGACATCGGCGATCCTTGGGCGGGGAAAGGGCGGGATGCTAACCGCTTCGAGCGGCACGCTTCAAGCTGCGGGCGGAATCGGATCGGCCCGCAGCTTTCCGGCGCTAGACCCTGAACTGGCGCAGCAGTTGCTCCAGCTCCTCGCTCAGCCGCGCCAGGGCCGCCCCGGCGTCGCTGGACTGACGCGCGGCCTCGGCGGTCTGTTGCGACAGGTCGGCGGTTTCGGTGACGTTGCGGTTGATCTCCTCGACCACATGGGACTGCTGCAGGGTGGCACTGGCGATCGAGGCGTTGAGCGCGCCCAGGTTGCCCAGTGCCTGGCTGATGGCATCCAGGCTGCTGCCGGCCTCGCGGGCCTGCTCGACGGTCTGGCGCGAGGCTTCGCTGCTGGTGTCGATGGCCCGTACCGCGGCCTCGGATTGGCCCTGCAGGTGCTCGATCATGGTCTGGATCTCGGCGGTCGACTGGGCGGTGCGCTGGGCCAGCAGGCGCACTTCATCGGCGACCACGGCGAAACCGCGGCCCTGCTCGCCGGCGCGGGCGGCCTCGATGGCGGCGTTGAGGGCGAGCAGGTTGGTCTGCTCGGCGATCGAGCGGATCACCTCGAGCACGCCGCCGATCTTGGTGCTGTGGCTGGCCAGCTCGCGGATCACCTGCACCGCCTGCTCGATGGTCGCCGAGAGCCGGTCGATCTGCTGCAGGCTGCCGTGGATCGCCTGCTGGCCATGGCCGACCTGGGTCTGGGCGTTGCGCATCTCGCTGGAGGCCTGCTCGGCGTGCTTGGCCACGTCGTGCACGGCGTAGGAAACCTCGTTGATCGCGGTGGCCACCTGGTCCATCTGCAGCGATTGCTGGGTACTGCGGGCCTGGGCTGCGCCCGCGTTGTCGCCGACATGGCCGGCCGACTCGGCCAGGTGATGGGCAGCGCCCTGCAACTGGCCGACCACGCCCTGCAGCTTGCCGTTGAAACGGTTGAAATATTCGCCCAGAAGGGTGATTTCATCGCGGCCATGGGTATCCAGGCGCCGGGTCAGGTCGCTTTCGCCGCTGGCGATGGTGCCCATGGCTTGTACCGCCTCTTGCAGCGGGCGGGCGATGCTGCGGGCGATCAGCATCACCAGCAGGGCCATCAGCAAGGCAATGCCCAGGCCGACCAGCGAGGCGTCGCGCAGTTGGCGGGCGAACTCGGCCTGCACGTCGTCGACGTAAACGCCCGAGCCGATGATCCAGCCCCAGGGTTTGAACAGCTGGATGTAGGAGGTTTTCTCCACCGGTTCGCTGGCGCCGGGCTTGGGCCAGCGATAGTCGACCGGCCCCGCGCCCTGGCTGCGGGCCAGGGCGACCATCTCGTTGAACACGGCAAAGCCATCCGGGTCGCGGATGGCCGAGAGGTCCTGGCCATCGAGCTTGGGGTTGGCCGGGTGCATGACCATCTTCGGTTGCAGGTCATTGATCCAGAAATAGTCGTTCTGGTCGTAGCGCAGCCCGCGCACCACTTGCAGGGCTTGCTGCTGCGCGGCCTCGCGGGTGAGCGTGCCAACGGCCTCCAGGCCCTGGTAATACGTCAGGATGCCGGCGGCGGTCTGCACCACGTGGCGGGTCTTTTCGGCCTTGGCCTGGTACAGGTCGCCGTGGAGCTGGCGCAGCATCAGCAGGCCCAGCACCAGCAGCATGGCCACGGCCACCAGCAGGATCAGCCATAGGCGGCGGCTGATCGACATCGACCTCAGGGTCTTCATGATGCGTTACTCCAGTCTTTGTTCTTTTTATCCAGGGCATCCAAGCATGCTTTGCCGCCGGCCCCCACTCGACCAACGGCTAATGAGTCTTTCTTGACATCCTGTGTAGCAGGTAACGCAAGCCTTGAAACACAGGCTCTGCTAGGATTTCGGCCGCGCCAGATGAAACCTTTAGGCTGCTGAGCTTTTCAGCTGGCCTTGGGAGCCACTGTCGCTGTAAAAAGCACGCGCCGCGTGCGGCATCATTGAGTCAATCAAAACAAGCGGCCTGCCACGCGCAGCGTCGCACTTGGGGGAAAGATGGATTTTTGGAGTGCCTTGCAGGCAATCATCTTGGGCGTGGTCGAGGGGCTGACGGAGTTCCTGCCCATTTCGAGCACCGGGCACCAGATCATCGTCGCCGACCTGATCAACTTCGGCGGCGAACGCGCCATGGCGTTCAACATCATCATCCAGCTGGGCGCAATCCTGGCGGTGGTGTGGGAGTTTCGACGCAAGATCTTCGACGTCGTGCTGGGCCTGCCCACGCAGGTACCGGCACGACGTTTTACCGCCAACCTGCTGATCGCCTTCTTCCCGGCGGTGATCCTGGGCGTGCTGTTTGCCGACCTGATCCACGAGTATCTGTTCAACCCCATTACCGTGGCCGCTGCACTGGTGGTGGGCGGGGTGATCATGCTGTGGGCCGAGCGTCGCCAGCATCGGGTGGAAGTCGATCATGTCGATGACATGCGCTGGAGCCATGCGCTGAAGATCGGTTTCGTCCAGTGCCTGGCGATGATTCCGGGCACCTCGCGCTCTGGTTCGACCATCATCGGCGGCCTGCTGTTCGGCCTGTCGCGCAAGGCGGCCACCGAATTCTCGTTCTTCCTGGCCATGCCGACCATGGTCGGCGCGGCGGTGTATTCGGGGTACAAGTACCGTGAGCTGTTCCAGCCGGGCGACCTGCCGGTGTTCGCCCTAGGTTTCGTGGTGTCGTTCATCTTCGCGATGATCGCCGTGCGTGGGTTGCTCAAGTTCATTGCCAATCACAGCTATGCGGTGTTTGCCTGGTACCGGATTGCCTTCGGCTTGCTGATCCTGGCGACCTGGGAGTTCGGTTGGGTCGACTGGTCGACGGCGCACGGTTGACATGGCCCGTATGCAGCGTGTGCCTCAGGGCGAGGAGGGCGTGCGCCATGCACGCCTGAAATGGCTGGTACTGGTGGTGCTTTGCCTGTTGCCGGTGGTGGGTGGCCTGCGAATGGGGTTGAGTGATGGGACCTGGCTGCCGCTGGCGATGTATCCGCTGGTGAGCCTGGTCAGCTTGATGTTGTACTGGCAGGACAAGCAGCAGGCGCGGAGCCAGGCTTGGCGTACGCCGGAGAAGGTGCTGCATGCCAGCGAGCTGCTGGGGGGATGGCCAGGGGCGTTGCTGGCGCAGCAGGTGTTTCGGCACAAGACGCGCAAGGTTGCCTATCAGGTGGTGTTCTGGGGGATTGTTTTTGTGCATCAGGTGTTTTGGGTTGATTATCTGTTCTTGGCGGGGCGTTGGGGGGTTGTGATCTGAGGGTTGTTGTTGTTGTTGTTGTTGTTGTTGTTGTTGTTGTTGTTGTTGTTGTTGGTTTATAAGTTGTATGCGCATTCATTTGCGATGGCGACGCGAAGTCACCTTTCCGCCCTTACGGCGGGTAACTTTTTGAAGGATCAAAAAGTCACCAAAAAATCCTCGCTCCATTCATCCG
>NZ_JABWRI010000028.1:0-81091 GCF_014268865.1 Pseudomonas sp. BW16M2
GAGGGCTTCGTCGAGGGTGAACGAGACCACCTCGAACGGGTCCTGGCTGGCCAGGGGCTCGAAGCGGTAGCTCAGGTCGGATTGATTAGGCATGGAAAGTCCCTGTCCGCCTTCTGACGGTGGCTGAAGCCCGGGCAGGCGCGCCTGCCCGGAACCCTGCGGTCGGGTCAGACGACGGGCGCGCGCCAGTCGTCGGAGCCCCCGGTGCCTGAAACGGTGTGATCCCAGGTGATCTTGCGGTAGGCCAGGGACACCTCGATCAACTGCGTGAAGTCGGCGTTCTCCTTGTCCTGGGCATGGGGCATGACGGTGTTGATATCGACGATGGTGGCGTCGGTGAGCTCGGTGGTGAAGAAGTGCTCCTGCTTGCCCTCCACCGAGGTGCGGAACCACTTGACCGTGACCTTGGGCAGCATTTCACCGGACGCCAGGGCGTTGTACATCAGCGGGGTCGCCTTGTTCAGCGCACTGGTGAAGATGAACGGCTTGTGTACCCGCTGCCCGGTCGGCTGGCCGCTTTGCGGGTCGGTGGGCACGCTCACCTTGTGCTTGATTTCCTGCACCAGGATCTCGTCTTCATGGCCTTCGACAAACACGTTGCCGACGGAGTCGGAGGTGAAGGCGCCTGCGGTGAGCAGGCCTTGGGTCTTGCCTTCGATCTTGATGTAAGCGGGTGTTGGCATGGCGGATATCTCCTGCATCCATGTGGGTAAGCACGCACACGGGAAGTGGCGTGGCCATCGGACTCGATGGGCTTTTCAACGGGGCGCAGGCCCCGAAAATCCGTTGCTTCGGGCGCGCCGTTCACGGCTGCAGAAGGGTGTTCAGCGCCTCGATCGCCTCGCGGGTGAGCAGGTCCAGGCGGTAGCGGTAGTAGCCGTACAGCCCGGCCAGGGCGATCGCCGAAACCACCAGCGGGCTCCACCAGGGCCATTCGCGGCGCAGACGCAGGTCTCGCGGGGCGACGTTGGCCAGCGGGTCGCCGAAGAGGTCAGGGGGCGGGCCGCGCAGTTCGAGGATGATTTCGCGCAGTTTGAGAATGAGGGCCTGCAGCGCCTCGTCGCCCTTGGGGTCGATGCCGTACTTGCCGCGCAGGCCCAGGCACAGGCAGAGGTAGATGAACTCCAGGACGTCCTGGTAGCGCTTGGGCTCCTGCATCATGCGCGACAGCACGGTGAAGATCTTCTCGCCACCCCAGGTCTCGTGGTGGAAGACGCTGAGCAGGGGCTTCTGGCTCCACAGCGAGCTCTTGCCCCATGGCGTGGACATCACGGCCTCGTCGATATACAGGCACAGCGCGTAGGAGTGGGCTTGCAGCTGGGCCGGCTCGTAGTCGTACCGGCGCATCTCCTCGACGATGGCGTTGACCTGGTTGTAGACGGCGTTGTAGAGGAACGGGATATCCCGGTGGCTTTCCTGCTTGCGCAGACGCATCACCAGGCCGAACAGGGGCATCGCCGCATCGATCATCTGGTTGCTGAAGGCTCCACGGAGCTGGAAGTCCGGGTCGGGTACGTAGTCCGGGTGGTCCATCGCGCTGGCGGGGGCCGGCGCGGACTGCTGTGTCTGGCTCTCGCCGGCGAGCGCGCTAAGTAGGCTGACGCCCGGCTCAGTGAGGCGATTGTTGGCTGCTTCGGTCATTTCATTCGCTCCGTATCGCCCAGAACTGCAACTGGAGCCCCGGGAACTCCCCCGCGACATGCAGGCCAAAGCCGTTGCTGTCCTTCATCGCGGCCCAGTTCGGGCTGCGCCGGTCGAGTTCGAAGTAGCTGAAGCCGGCATGGAACGGCAGCTCCCGCGGCGCCACGGGCATCGGTCGCAGCGCAATGCCGGGCAGTTGCAGTGGCACCAGGTCAGCCAGTGCCTCGAGGGAGGTGATCTTGGTTTTCTGCAGGAACGACTGCTGGAACGTCTCGGCGGGCAGGTCGGCATGCACCGCGAGGATGAAGGTTGCCTCGTCGATCAGGCGGCGATCGTCCAGGGTCACGGTCAGCACGCCGAACGGCTGCGCCACCAATGGCAGGGAAACGGCCCGCGGTTGCCGGACGATGCTCAGGGTGCGGCGCAGTGCATCCTCCAGCGGCTTGAACGACTGGCGCAGGGCGTTGTGCCGGTAGGCTGGCGGCTCCGGCGGCAGGCGCTCGTCGTCGGTGAAGGTCAGCAGCTCGCCGCACGCCTGGCTCAGGCTCAGGTACAGCTGCTCAGGGTGGGTATGGGGCTGACGGGCCAGGTGCTGGAAGCACGGCCACCAACGGTTCATGGCTTGCAGCAGATTGAAGTCGCGGATATCGGCCACCCCCGACTGGCCGGGCGAGCCGATACGCGCCGCGAGGTTGCGCGCGCGCTCGCGCAAGGTATTGCTGACTTCGTCGAGAAAGCGCTTGAGTGCCGGGGCCGCCTGAATCGAGACACAGGTGGGGTAGAAATCGTCGTCCAGCAGCAGGCTGCCGTCGGGCCGGCGCTCGAGGATCCAGGCAAGGGGCAGCCGGGAGTAAGCGCTGTTGTCCTCGGTCTCGCGCATGAGTTGAAGGTTGGGGACTGCCAGGTCCACCTGCACCAGGTCGCCGTCGGCGCTGTGGGTGTCCTTGATCTCCAGGGACTGGGCGCCGTAGCGGTAGTTGCCGCCGCTCTCGGGCCAGCTGACTTCGCGTCCCCCTTCGGTGCGCAGTGGCAGGCACAGGAACACCTCGTTGCGTTGCGTGCCGTCATCGGTGATTTCCAGGGCGGGCGGCGGCGGCAGGTCGCCGGGAATGTCGAATACCGTGCCGTCCGGCATGATGCCGCGGGCCCGGGTGATGGCCACCTTGCCAAGGCTCAGGTACTCCTGGTTCAGCTGCAGTTCGCTGAAACCGTAGAACGCCGCATTCAGGCTGCTGATGCGCTGCTGGACCGCGGCGTCGCTGGCCCTGGCCTGTTGCTGGAAATGCTGTGGCTTGACGAACATGCCTTCGGGCCAGAGAACGGGATTGCGTGAGCTCATGGGCGCTCCAAATAATGGGGGAGGGTGGAGACCTGCAGGCGGGGCATCAGCTTTCCTCCTGCAGCAGGATCTGCATGCCATCGAGGGTCACGGCGAGCACGACCTGGCGGCCGCGTGGCGCGATGCGTATCACTTGCCGCCAGTCGGCGTTGGTGATGTCGTTGAACTTGGCGATCACGGCGATGAAGCGCGTGTCGGCGGCGATGGGCTCGAAGCGCACGAACTTGAACTGCCCCGGTGCCAGCAGGTAATCGTCGTCGCGGATGTAGGTGCTGCGCAGGGCCTTGGCGAGGTCCTGGTCGAGTTGCGTATACAGGCTGTTGCGCAGCAGCGAGTCGTCACGCAGTTGCAGGATCTTGATCGCGACGGGCGTGGCGATCGAAGGCGTCGCTTTCTGGCTGGGGGTGGCCACGTCGAACTGGACGTCCTCGGCGTCATAGCTGCCTGGGCCTTCATGCTCCGTGGGTGAATGGGCCGGTGCCTGTTGGTCGTTCGGCTCCACGGGGGACATGGCTGGAAACAGCGCTTGAAGATGCTCCAGCAGACCGGCGACCTGCTCAGTCAACGCAAGCGGATCGCCTGCACGGAGGCTGACCGCATAAGGCGTGGGCTCCAGCGTTTCACCGGGTACCGTCGCATCGAGGCTGTGGGGGTTGGTGTTGATGGTAGGGCTGGCGTGCAGGCTGAAGGCGACCTCGGTGGGCTGGTCCGACAGCGCGCCCACCGGGATGGAAGGGTCCATCACCACCTGGCCGATCTTGCCGAGGGCCGTGCAGCCTGTGGCCGAGCCGAGGGCAAGCAGGAGCGTGGCCACCCTCAGTGGATGGGACGTCATGGCTTCCCTCCGGCGATGAGTCGCTGCAGGGCGCTTGCCCCAGGCTGGGCCGGTTGCTGCGGTGCAGTCAGTGCGGCCAGGGGATCCGGGGCCTGCAGTCGATCGAACAGCGTGCAGATATCGACCGGGAGACTCGCTGTACGGGGCGCGGGATGCCAGGGGCTGGCCAACGAGCTGTCCAGCAGCGCTTCGAGCGCCTGCCGGCCAGGCTTGAGCAGGTCATCCAGGTCGCTGCGGATAAAGCTTTGATCGCTTGGCCCGGCTTGATAGCGGGCGTGCAGTTGATAGGGGCCGACCTGCAGGCAGTCGCCTTCGCTCACGCGCACTGGCACGCCGGGCCCGGGAGGCAGCGGGCTGTCGTTGAGCAGGGTCTGGCCACAGAGGTCGATCACGCAGAAGCCGCCTTCCAGCCAGCGGATCGCACAATGGGCGGGGTGAATCCGCCGCTGGCGGTCCACCAGCAACCAGTCGGCCTTGTGGCTGCCGATGATGCCGCCATCGCGATCGAACAGATGGCCCGCGACGACGCCGTGGTGCAGGCGATCGAGATTGTCGATGCTGAGGGCGAGTCTGGTCATGCGCGCCCCCGTATCCGCACGACCGGGCTGACTTCACCCTTGCGGTCTTCGATGAAGCTGGTCCAGCCCAGGTGCGCGCCCTGCTCGCGGTGCAGGCGGAACGGTGGCAGTTCACGTGGCTTCAGGCGCAGCTCGAGGTCATAGGCCAGGCCGTCGCGGAGCAGGAAGTCGATCAGTGCACGCAGTCGCTCGAAGTCGACGCCGCCGGGCAGCAGGCTGCGCAGGCGTGCCAGGTCGAGGTCGCCGATCAGCAAGGTGAACTTGCTGCTGCGGGTTCGCGTGCGGTCGCCGAGCATGAAGCTCTCGCCCAGTTGCCCGTTGCAGCGGCCCAGGCGCACCACCTGGCGGTGTGAGATGGTCACCGTGCGGGTCTCGAACTCGCGGATTTGCACCGACGGCAGATCGAAGCAGTGGGCAATGATCCCGGCGACCACACCGGGTGCCCGGCTGCGGCTGGCAATGACGCCGACGAAACTCAGCAGGCGGCTCCAGGGCAACGGCGTTTCGCCACGCAGGCGCTCGTCGCCGAGGCCGATCAGGGCGAAGGCGTAGCGCGAGAAGTCATCGCTCGCCCCGGTCTGGAAACGCACGTAGTAGCGGTATTTGCGCCAGATGCGGTGCAGCAGGCTGAGCAGGCAGTGGTTGAAGAAATCGAACAGCGCGGGGCGCGCGCCAATGCCCTGGGCGTATTCGTAGGCCAGTTCGTCGAGGTAGTAGCTGGGCAGGGGCGAGTCGGTGCCGTGCAGCCCCAGGAAGGTGGTGCGCACGCGATAGCGCGACGGCGCCTCGGCGATCCGCTCGGCGGCCAGCACATCGGCCACCGGAAAACTCAGCCGCGGGTCGCTGGCAAGGTGCACGCGCTGGCGTGTGGCGGTATCTGGCCAGCGCGGCTCGAGGTTGTCACCGTGCAAGCCATGCAGCCGCTCCAGCAGTTGGAAGAAGCTGTGCCGGTGGGCCTCGGCGAGCAACGTTTCGGCTAGATCAGCGGTTGTCTGCCGGTCAGCAGTGGCCATGTGTAGTGCTCGTTGTTGGTGGTATTGATCACTTCCAGCTGGTGGAAGGAGTTGGTGCTCGCGTAGAGGGCGAAGAAGTGGGACAGCACGCAGCCGAACAGGTACAGGTCGCCTTCGCAGAGGAAGGCCTGCTGGTCGAGCCGCAGGCGGGTACGCAGGCCGCGAATGGGCAGGCCCTTGATCAACCAGTCCAGTGGTTCGGTGTGCGCCTCGCCGATGCCGTCCAGGCGTTTGCGTGTGGCCCTGGCCTGCTGGATGTCGTGCAGGGCGGCGAAGTCGTAGGCGCCGATCACCGCCTTGAGCGGGGCGGCCGAGAGCAGCGACAGGTAGTTGAGCGAGAGGTTGGAGATGAGCGTCCACTGCAACTGGCCATCCAGCACCGGACGGTACGGGCGGGTCGGCAGGCAGATGTTGCGGTAGCGGATCAACGGCGCGGTGGCCTGGTTGATGACATCGATATCGCCCAGGCCCAGCGCCATCGGCAGGTCCCGATTGGTGCAGGTCAGCTCGATCGAGGCGGTTTCCATGTGACCGATGAACTGGCTTTCGTCGCCCCGCACGAAGGCGATCTGGTGATCCAGCCCGTCACCGAGCAGCGATTGCTCGACCCGGCAGCGGTAGTACAGCGCGGTGCGTCCCTGCACATGCTCGATCTCGTGGGCGAACGACTCGAAAGGCTGGAACACCCGCAGTTGCTCGCCAGGGCTGCCATCGGCGCTGGTGCGGGTGCTGATCACCCGGTCGACGCTGAAGATCTCGTGGCTGTCGCGGCGCAGGCCATGGGGTACCAGGCGATGCTGGTCAGCCGTTCCGGACAGGTCGATGGGCTCGGCGCCGTGCTCGAACAGATTGACGGCAGGGGCGCAGAACAGCCTGAAGTCATCGGTGCCGACCCGCGTCGAGCCGGGCAGTGGACGCGCGAGGTGGAACTCGATGCGGATCGTGGCGCTGGCGTGCGCCGGCCAGACCCTGCCCAGGCCGGTCAGGTTGAAGAAGTGGAAGCGTTGCGGGAAGACCAGGTACTCCTGGAGGATCCGGTAGCCATCGAACACATTGCGCGGGTAGGGAAGCAACGCCTCGTCGGGGCTGAAGCCGGAGAAGCTCAGGTGGTTGGCTGGCAGGCGACGCACCTGGCCGTCGATGGTCACGCTGATGTGCTCGAGGTATTGCGCCAGCCACAGGTAAAGGGTCTGGGCGTTGCTGCGCTCGCCACCGAGGTGGAACTCCAGGCTGTCGCAGCCCAGGGTGTTCAGCGGGCGTTGCACCTGGGTCTCGAGCTGGAGGTGAATGACCGAGCTGTCGGGCGTCAGGGTCGCGCCCACCTCACCGAGCGTGAAGGGATAGAGCTTCACCTCGGTGCAGGTGCGGAACTCGCAATCCACGCCTTCGACCGGCCGGGAAAACAGACGTGAGCCTCTGGGAACGATCTGGGCCTGGCTGAGCGAAGCGTCCAGGGGCGAGAACTGAATGATCGTCGCGCTGGGCAGGGGACGCAGGTAATTCGGCCAGAGCAGTTGCAGCATGCCATGGGTCAGTTCCGGCACTTCATCCTCGAGTTTCAGGCGCAGCTTGGCGGTCAGGAAAGCGAGGCCTTCCAGCAGGCGCTCGACGCCGGGATCGCCACTGTCCTTGCCCAGATAGCGGCTGAGCTGGGGGTTGTCCCGCGCAAAGTCCTCCCCCAGTTCGCGCAGGTAGCGCAGTTCTTCGCCGAAGCGGTCCTTCAACGACATGGCCTACCTCACCTGGGTGTTGCGGTTGTGGCCGTTGACCAGCAGTTCGATCTGCAGCTGTTCGGCGTGGTTTTCCACCCGCACCTGGCAATCCAGGCGAAAGTGCAGTTCCAGCGGGTTGTCCGCGTCCGGCTGCCCCTGCAGGTTCAGCACCTGGATCCTCGGCTCGTAGCGTCGGATCGTGCGCTGGATGTCCGAGCTCACCTGGCGCAGCAGGTCGCCGTTGCCCTGGTCATGGCCGTTGAAGTCGCGCAAGCCGAGGTCGGGGCAGCTCTGCGAGCAGCCCCGACGGGCGTTGAGCAGCGTCTCGAGGTGGCGTTTGATCCGCTCGACGGTGCGCCCGGTGCTTTCTCGGCGGCCAGCGGGAGCGTCGCTGGCCAGGCGGTCGAAGAGGCTGCTCATTGGGTGTCGAGCCGGCCGACCAGGGAGATCTCGAAGTTCGCCCCCATGTACTTGAAGTGCGGGCGCACCGCGAGCGAGACCTGGTACCAGCCCGGATCTCCCGCGACGTCGCTGACTTCGATCTGCGCGGCGCGCAGGGGGCGGCGACTGCGGATGTCGGCCGAGGGGTTTTCCTGGTCGGCGATGTACTGCTTGAGCCAGCGGTTGAGCTCGCCCTCGAGGTCGTTGCGCTCCTTCCAGCTGCCGATCTGCTCGCGTTGCAGCACCTTGATGTAGTGGGCGAGCCGGTTGACGATGAACAGATAGGGCAGTTGGGTGCCGAGCTTGTAGTTGGTCTGTGCCTGCAAGCCTTCGGTTGTCTTGGGGAACTGCTTGGGTTTCTGCACCGAGTTGGCCGAGAAGAACGCGGCGTTGTCGCTGTCCTTGCGCATGGTCAGGGCGATGAAGCCCTCTTCGGCCAGCTCGAACTCCTTGCGATCGGAGACCAGCACCTCGGTCGGGATCTTTGCCTGCAACTGTCCAAGAGCCTCGTACAGGTGCACCGGCAGGTCGTCCACGGCGCCACCGGATAGTGGGCCGATGATGTTCGGGCACCAGCGATAACGGGCAAAGCTGTCGTTGATGCAGCTGGCCATCAGGAAGGCGGCGTTGCCCCACAGGTAGTTCTGGTGTCGAGCGTCGATGTTTTCGTCGTAGCTGAAGCTGCTGATGGGGTGTTCCTGGCGGTCATAGACCGAGCGCAACATGAAGCGCGGCAGCACCAGGCCGATATGGCGGGCATCTTCACTGTCGCGCAACGACCGCCACTTGGCGAAGCGTGGTCCTTCGAAGATGTCCTTGACCTCCTTGAGGTCGGGCAGGTCCTCGAAGCTGCTCAGGTTGAAAAACTCGGGAGCGGGAGCGGTGATGAAGGGGGCATGCGACATGGCGCCCACGGAGGCGACATAGCTCAGCAGCTTGATGTCAGGCGAAGCGGGGCCGAAGTTGTAGTTGCCGATCATGGCCGCCACGGGCTCACCGCCAAACTGTCCGTAACCGGCGGTGTAGACATGTTTGTAAAGCCCGCTGCAAGTGATGTCCGCGGCATTGTCGAAGTCATCGAGCAAGTCGCTCTTGCTGACATGCAGGACTTCCAGCTTGATGTTCTCGCGAAAGTCGGTACGGTCGACCAGAAGTTTCAATCCGCGCCACGCGGACTCCAGCGCCTGGAATTCGGATTGATGAAGAATGGCATCCATTTGTTTGCCGAGAAGTCGGTCGACTTCGGCAATCATCTGGTCGACCCGGTGCTTGTTGACCAACTGGTCCGGGTCATCGGTTTTCAGCATTTCCGATATGAAGGCCGCCACGCCTTGCCTGGCGATCTGGTATCCCTCCTGGCTGGGTACCAGCATGGTTTCGACCATGATCTGGTCGAGCAGTGTCGAATTGCCGATGGTTTCAGCCGTGGTATCGGCAGTGACTGTGGTGTTGTTGGTGGTGGACATCCGAGACGCTCCGTTGTCTATGTCATATGCCATCTGTCAGAAGTGCGTTTTCATTCCGCTGGCGGGGCTTCGAGCACCAGGTCCAGCTCCTGCGCGAGTTGCTTGCGTGCCTGCTGGTCCGTCAGCAGGTGCTGCAGGTGTCGGCGAAATGCCGGGACATTGCCCAGCGGGCCTTTCAGGGCGACCAGGGCCTCGCGCAGCGCCAGCAGCTTGTTCAGCTCCGGCACCTGGCGGGCGATCTGGTCGGGGCCGAAGTCGTTGATCGTGTTGAACCGCAGCTCGACCGCCAGCTCGGCGTCGGCGACAGGGTTGAGTGCCGAAGGGACCGAGAGGCTCAGCTTGACGTCGGCATCCTTGAGCACGCTGTCGAAGCTGTGCTTGTCGATGCGCATGGGCGTGCGGTCCTCCAGGTTGCGGTTGTCGACCAGGCCGAAGTCACCCAGCACCAGCATCTTGTGGGGCAGTTCAACCTCGGCCTGTTGATCCCCCGTGGCGGGTACATACTTGATGTTGATGCGCTCTTTGGGCGCAACGGAACTTGAGTTTCTGGACATGATGTAAGTTTATTCCTGATGCTGAAGTTTGTGGGGTGTTGTGTTTGTGGGAAGTTTTTTGGAATTTTGTAGGAGGGGTCCTACATATTTATTTTTTATATACACGCTAATGTTTTGGTGCTGTAAATTGCCTTTAAACGATGCTGAAATGAAGTAATCAAAGTCGAGTCTAAAAATGTAAGAAAATATTTGATTGTTTGTGGTGGCGAGGTTGTTCTAGACTTGCGTCAAGTCTGTTTTTTTAGCGATGGCTAATTGGCTTTTTTCTATTGCTTAGCATGTTTCCAATAAGAAGTTACATCGAGCCGTGAGGTCTAATTCTGGTGTGCAATCCATATAGTTGCGTGCTTGGTCTGGCATTGTTCGCGCTGCTGGAACCGACCTTTGCAGCCCCGGTGCGGGACTGCACGGGGATTGTTTCCAATGTCGAGCGCCTGGCGTGTTTCGATGAGGCGGCGGGAACGCCGGCGCGCGTGCCGGCGATCGGCAGGGGATGGTCGGCCCCGGAGCTCGATGCCCCGAGCGTGGCCCGAGTGATGGCCAACGAGGCCCGACGAGCGCCCGACAATCTGGCATTCATCCTGGGGGCCGAGGACGACAAGCGGACAGGGCGGCGGCAGGTGGTGATCTCCGCACCGGCTATCGCGACCTCCGAGCCGCGCCCCTATCTTGCCGTCAGCTGTGTACAGAACATCTCCAGGCTGCAGTTGCTTACCGCCGAACCCGTCCAGGGCAACCGGGTGACCCTGCAACTGCGCACGGAGCACCGGTCGACCCGCTCGCTTGCCTGGCAGGTGCTGGAAAACGGCCAGGTGCTGGATGCCGGGCGCGGTTTGCCCGCCATCGAGCAGATCAAGGTACTGCAGGGGGCCCAGCGCATCCTTGTGGTCAGTGATCATCCGGCCCTCGATGGCTTGCGTTTCGATGCGCAGGGGTTGGACCCGTTGATCGACCAGGCGCGCACAGCATGTCGCTGGTAGCACCGGTGTCGACCGAGGAGGTCGCCAGGTTGCTGGCGCCCGTCGACCCGCTCGCGCCAGCGGGTTATTTTGATATCGAGGACGAAACCTACCAGGCCATCGATCAGGAGATGGTCAAGCTGGGAGGGCTGCATGAAGCCGCCATCGACTGGCCCTACATCGAGGAGGCCTCTCGCCAGTACCTGAGCGGCCAGTGCAAGCACTTGCGCATCGTCGGGCACCTCAGTGTCGCCTGGCTGCGCACGGGATGCTGGGAGCGCTGGTGTTGCACGCTGGCGTTGCTGGCAGGCATGGTCGAGCACTATTGGGAAAGCGCCCATCCCAAGCCAGGCCCCAAGGGCTTCCTGGGCAAGCGCAAGCTGGTCGGGCTGCTGCTCGGGCGCCTGTCGGCGGCGCTGCCCGGGCTGGATCGCTTCAGTTACACCCCGGCCTGCAAGCAGGCTGCCCAGCAGGCATTGGCCTGCCTGCAACAGCAGGCGCCCCTGGCGCAGCTCGATCCTGCCGCGCTGGGCGAACTGGAGCGTGCACTGCTCAAGCAGGCCGAGCAGGCGATGGGGACGGCGCAAACCAGTCGCAAGGAATCTTCACCACCGCAGACGCCCGTCGCACCGCTGACCGATGTGTTTCGACCTGCCAGTACCAGTATTTCCCTGGGTAATGAACGTGAGACTCGCCGTGCGGTACTGGGTATGGCCGAGTTCATCAACCAGCAGGATATCTACGATCCGACGGGCTACCAGCTGAGGCGCTTCGGCCTGTGGGCGCATATCCAGACGCTGCCCTCCACGCGTCAGGGGCTTCGCACCGAGTTGATGGCGGTGCCTGCCGACATTGTCGGCGGGTACGAGGACGCGCTGTCTGCTTCGGCGCTCGACCCGACCCTGTTGATGAAAGTCGAGCGAAGTGTTGCGGCCGCTCCTTACTGGATTCGCGGCAGCTATCTGGCGGCGGGCATCGCCACGCGCCTGGCAATGAACGAAGTCGCCGAGGCCATTCGTTGTGCCTCCGCCAGGTTCGTACGGCGCCTGCCGGCGCTTGAGCAATTGTGCTTCAGCGATGGCACCGCGTTTGTCGATGACCAGTGCCTGGCCTGGCTCAGGGGCAGCCAGGCAACGCTGGCAGGGGATGGCACCACTCAGGCGTTCATCGGCCTGCGCGAGGAGCTGGCCAGCCAGCTCGAGGTCGAGGGCGTGGAACCGGTGCTGTTGAAGCTGCAAGGGCTGCAAGCGGACTACCGATCACCACGCGAACGTTGCCACAGCACGGTGATCGCCGCCGACCTGCTGGCCTCACGGGGCGTGTCCTGGCTCGCCCAGGAGCTGTGCGCGAATGTCGCCCGCACCATGCGTGGCATGACTGCCGAGGCGTGGGAGCCCGAGGTCTACCAGCAATTGCAGCAGTTCGCCGCGACATCAGGATTGAACGATCAGAACAGGGAGTCTTGAACCGCCATGAGCAAACTCTGGGCGCTTTTCAAACGTTGGGGTCTGCCGCTGGCGTCCCGAATCAATCTGGCCATGCCACTGTTGCTGGGACTGGGTGCGGTGTTGCTGCTGGTACTGATCTGGTGGCTCGGGCCGCAATGGCAGTGGCACGGGCAGCAGCCATTGGCCAGCCTGGCGCATCGCAGCGTTGTCACGCTGCTGCTGGTGTTGTTGCCGTTGCTGATCTGGCTGTTCGTGCTGCGTGCGCGCTTTCGCCGGCTGCAGACCGAACGCCAGCGGGATATCGAGGCGAGCGCCGACCCGATATTGCCTGTGCTCCTGGCTCAGCAGCGCGCCCTCGATGCGGGGTTGGCAAGCTACCTGGAGCATGCTGGCGGGTATGGTGCGCTGTATCGGTTGCCCTGGTATCTGCTGCTGGGCGACGAGGGCGCGGGCAAGACCAGCCTGATGGAGCGCTCGGACCAGCGCTTTTCCCTGACGCGGATCGGCAAGGTCCAGGCGCACGGGCGCCAGGACGAGGCGTTGGCCTATCCCGTGGACTGGTGGATCAGCGACGATGCGGTGGTCATCGATCCGCCGGGTGCGCTCATGACCCGGCAGGCCCCGGATGGCAACCTGCCCGACACGCTCGACAAGGCCAGGCCGGTACTGCCGGCTGGAACCCAGGCCCGGTTATGGATACACCTGCTGGGTTGGCTGGCCCGCACGCGCAGCCGTAACGCCCTCAATGGCGTCGTGCTGGTCGTCGATCTTGCCGCCTTGCAGCTGGCCACGCCGCAGCAGCGCATGGCCTTGGCGCAGGTGTTGCGGGCTCGCCTGCATGAAGTGAGCAACCAGTTGGGCGCGCGTTTGCCTGTGTATGTCGTGCTGAGCAAGTTCGATTTGCTGGATGGGTTCGAGCAGTTGTTTGCGCGCCTGACGCAAGCTGAGCGAGAGCGGTTGCTCGGGTTCACCTTCAGGCTGGATGCCGTCAGCGCGTTCGATGCCTGGCTGGATGAACTGACCGAGCAATACGACTGGTTGGTGAGGCGGACCGAGGAGCAGGTGCTCAACGACCTGGGCGTGCTGGGCAAGACCGACCTGCGTGAACGGCTGGTGTCATTGCAGGGCCAACTGCTTGGCCTGCGTCCGATACTGCTGGCGTTCCTGCGCGAGATGCTGGTGAGTGATCGCTTCACCACGCCGGCACTGGTGCGGGGTCTGTATCTGTCCTCGATGCTTCAGCAGGGCCAGGTGCTCAACGCCTTCCAGCGCAATGTGGCTCATCCCTTCAAGGCCGATGCGCCGGTCAGCGAGGGCAAGCCCCAGGGTCGGCAACAGGCGTATTTTGCCCAACGCCTGTTCCAGCAGGTGGTGTATCCGGAGGCCGGGCTGGCCGGCGACAACATCAGGGTGGCGCTTGGCAAGCGACGCCTGCTGTGGGTCGGCTCGGGGGTCGGGGCATTGGCGCTGGTCGTCATGGGCAGTGCCTGGCAGCGTTACTTCGAGGCCAACAGCGACAAGGTGGCCAGCGTCCTGGACATGAGTCGGGCATTTGGCAGCCATGAGCTGGATCAGCGGCTGGACCCTACCGGGCGCAACCTGCTGGCGCCACTGGAGCAGATTCGCGAGGCAGTGGCCGTGTTCGGCGACTATCGATCGGCCTGGCCGGTGGTGGCGGACCTGGGGCTCTACCAGGGGCGCCTGCTGGGGCCGCGGGTCGATGAGGCCTACCTTAACCTGTTGTCCAGGCGCTTCCTGCCGGCCGTTGCCAGCGGGGTGATCGATGCCATGGATGCGGCGCCTGCGGGCAGCGAGCAGCAGATGGCCGCGCTCAGGGTGTACCGGATGATCGAGGACCGTCACAACCGGCGGCCGCAATGGGTCGAGCAGTGGATGGCCCGGCAATGGCAGGCGGCCTTCCCTGGCCAGGGGCAACTGCAGCAGGCCCTCATGCGTCATCTGCAATACGCCCTGGCCTATGCCGATACCGAGCTGCCACAGTTCCGCCAGCGGCTTGACCAGGCCCAGCAAGGCCTGCGTGAGGTGCCACTGGCGCAGCGGGTGTATGTCAGCCTGAAGCAGCAGGCCCAGGAGCAGTTGCACAATGGCCTGGACCTGCGCCACGAGGTCGGGCCTGCCTTCGATTCGGTGTTCCAGCTCCGGTCCGGCGACTCCCAGGTGCCCGTTGACCTGCTCCTGGCGCCCATGCTGACGGCCAAGGGCTTCAGCGAATACTTCATGCCCCGCAGCGCGCAGGTCACCGACCTGGCAATGGTCGATCAGTGGGCGCTGGGCGAGCGCCGCCAGTTGGACTATTCACCGGCTGATCGCGAAGTACTGATCGAGGGTATCCACAACCTCTACAGTGCGGATTATATCGACAGCTGGCGGCGAGCCCTTAACGCACTGGCGATTGCCCGTTTCCGCGACCTGGAGCACGGGGTCTCGGTACTGGGGCAATTGACCGGGCCGGCAGAGCCGTTGCGTCGACTGCTGGAGAGCGTGCGCGCCAATACGGCAATGCCCACACTGGCGGACAACGCAGAGGCCCCGAATCTGGCGGGGCAGGCGGCCGACCAGCATCTGGTTGGTGTTCGCCGGGCCTTCTTGGGCTTGAACGACATGCTGCAGGCCAAAGGCGACAGACCCAGCTATTACGATGAAACCTTGAGCGCGATTGCCGCCGTCCACGACCAGGCGAGAGGGGTACAGGACAGCCCCGACAGGGGCAAGGCCGCTCTGCAGGCGGTGCTGCAGCGTTTTTCGATGAGCGGCGCGGACCCGATTGCCACCTTGCAGCGGGTTGCGACAGGGCTGCCAGAGCCGGTCGGACAGCAGGTGAGGGCCGTCGCAGACCAGACGGCGCAAGTGCTGGTCGTCGAGGCACTGCGCGAGCTCGAGCGGCGCTGGGATGCCGACGTCTATAGCTTCTTCCAGCAGCGGCTGGCAGGACGATATCCCTTTGTGGCTGGGGGCGCTGATGCCGCCCTCGATGATTTCGAGGCGTTCTTCGGGCCCAAGGGGCGTCTGCAGCAGTTCCAGGAGCGGTACCTGAACGCATTCATCAAGGACAACCTCGACGCGCTGTACGCCGACAACCAGAATGGCTACCTGATCCGCAACGAAGTCATCGAGCAACTCGCCCTGGCAGACCGCATCCGCGAAACCTTCTTCGACCCGCGCGGCAACCTCGGCGTGCAGTTCAGCATCGAGCCCCTGGGTCTGAGCGCCAACCAGCGCACCAGCCTGCTGGACCTCGATGGTCAACTGGTCTCCTACACCCATGGGCCCAGCCAGATCACCGGGGTGATCTGGCCCAACACGCTCGGCCAACAGGTGCGCAGCAACCTCACCCTGCTCAGGCTCAATGGTAACAGCAGCAGCCTGGAATACCGGGGCCCCTGGTCGATGTTCCGCCTGCTCAGCCGTGGCGCCCTGAATGGCCGCAGCGCCACCGCGGTGGACCTGAGCTTCAAGACCGGTGACGGCGTGATGCGCTATCGGCTCAGTTCGGAGAAAGCCTTCAACCCGATCACCCAGCAGCCGTTCAAGGGCTTCAAGCTGCCGCGCACCTTGCTGCAGCAATCCGTCATCGATGCAGCGCAGGCCATATGAACAAAGGTTGATAGTTCACAAGAAACGGAGAGCTTCCCAGCACCATGCCACCCGATAGTACCCCGCGCACCCTGCACCCAACTTCAGGACGAGGTACTCATCATGCAACTGGCAGGCAAAGTGGCAATCATCACCGGCGCCAGCTCCGGTATCGGCCGAGCCGCGGCGACATTGTTCGCCCGGCACGGCGCCAACCTTGTGCTCACGGCCCGGCGCCAGGCCGAACTCGAGCAGCTGACGGCGGACATCGCGGCGGCCGGACAAGGCCGGGCTGTGGTCGTGGCTGGCGACATCACCGATGCGGCGTTGGTCAGGGAGCTGGTGGACGTGGCGGTGGCGCGCTTCGGTGGCCTGGACATCGCCTTCAACAATGCCGGTACCCTCGGTGAACTGGCCGCCGTCCCCGAGCTGTCCCTGGAGGGCTGGCAACACACCCTGCACACCAACCTCACCAGCGCCTTCCTCTGCGCCCAGGCGCAGATTCCAGCGTTGCTGGCCCGTGGCGGCGGCTCGCTGATTTTCACCTCGACCTTTGTCGGCCACAGCGTGGGCATGCCGGGCATGGCCGCCTATGCGGCGAGCAAGGCCGGGCTGGTCGGCCTGGTCCAGGTCATTGCGGCGGAGCAGGGCAGCCGTGGCATACGCGCCAACGCGCTGCTGCCCGGCGGTACCGATACGCCCATGGGCCGCAGTGCGATGAACAGCCCCGAGGCCCGGGCCCATGTCGAAGGGTTGCATGCCCTCAAGCGCCTGGCCCGGCCCCAGGAGATCGCCGAGGCGGCGTTGTTTTTGGCGTCGCAGGCATCGAGTTTCATGACCGGGGCGGCCATGGTGGTGGATGGTGGGGTGTCGGTGGTGCGGGGGTGAGGTGGGCTGCAGGCTCCGGGTGGGGCTGTAGAATCGATCGCGGGGCAAGCCCGCTCTCACGCAAGCCCAGTTACTACACGCAAGTTCGGTTACTAGCCGATTGAACGGGGCTGCCAGGCAGCCCCGAGCGCTTGCATCAATCCGCCGGCTTGGGCGCGAAGCGCAGGATCAGGCAGGCGATCACCGCCGACAGCAGCGAGCCCAGCAGGATGCCGATCTTGGCCGCATCGATCTTATCGGCCTGGCCGGGGAAGGCCAGCTCGCCGATGAACAGGCTCATGGTGAAGCCGATGCCGCACAGCATCGCCACGCCGTAGATCTGCAGCCAGCTGGCGCCATGGGGCTTGCTGGCCAGGCCGGTCTTGACCGCCAGCAGCACGCCGCCGAACACGCCGAGCTGCTTGCCCAGCAGCAGGCCCAGGGCAATGGCCAGCGGCAACGGGGCGAAGATGTCGCTCAGGCCCAGGTCGCCGAACGAGACGCCGGCGTTGGCGAAGCCGAAGGCCGGCACGATGAGGAAGCCGACCCAGGGCGCCAGGCCATGCTCCAGCTTGAGCAGCGGGCTGGCTTCGCGGGCCTCGCTGTCGCCGGTGCTGTAGGGGATCAGCAGGGCACCGACCACGCCGGCGATGGTGGCGTGCACGCCCGACAGCAGGGTCACGTACCACAGCGCGGCCACGCCGATCAGGTAGGGCCACAGGCTGACCACGCGCAGGCGGTTGCAGGCCAGCAGCACGGCGACGATGCCGGCGGCGCCGGCCAGGGCCAGCAGGTTCAGCGACGAGGTGTAGAACACGGCGATGATTGCCACCGCGCCCATGTCGTCGATGATCGCTACCGAGACCAGCATTACCTTGAGCGACAGCGGCGCGTGCCGGCCGAGCAGGGCCAGGGCGCCGACGGCGAAGGCGATGTCGGTGGCGGCCGGGATCGCCCAGCCGTCGGCCAGGCCCGGCTCGCCACGGGATACCGCCAGGTAGATGAGCGCCGGCACGGCCATGCCCATCAGTGCCGGCAGGGCCGGCAGGCGGCGCTGCTCCCAACTGGCCAGGCGGCCGTCGACCAGCTCGCGCTTGATCTCCAGGCCCACCAGCAGGAAGAAGATCGCCATCAGGCCATCGTTGATCCACATGTGCACGGTCATCGGGCCGAGCTTGTCGGTCAGCACCGGGCCGACGGGCAGGTGCAACAGGTGCTGGTAGGCACTGGCCCAGGGGCTGTTGGCGATGACGATGGCCAGCGCGGCGGTGAACATCAGCAGGACGCCGCCGGCCGCCTCGGTGGCCAGCAGGTGCCGCAGCATCGAGCGCGGCTTGACGGGTGGAAGGGGTGCGGTCATGTAACGCTCCTCGTTCATGGCATCACCCTCGCGGTGGCAGTGGCGCGGCGGGCAACGGGCACGGCGGGACGCTGGCTCCGGACAAGACGGGCCACTGCGGCGAAGGGCGAGAAGAAGGATAGGGAATGCGGCGCAACAACCCACGCCGTGAAGACACGGGGCAGGAAGGGCCATGGGGAATGGAGGCATGCGTGCAACATGGACAAATCTCACGGAAAACAAATGAATGTTCTCCGTATTCGGGAAGGCTCCCGGGCGCACGCAGCACACGCCAGGCGGCCATTCTAACGGTGCAGGCGAAGGTGTGTGTTGCATTTTTGCATCGAAATGTTGCCAAGCGAAGGTGTCGCCCCGTAGCATCGCCCCTCAGGAGATGGCATTCCTCCTTGAACCGCCTCAGCGCTGATGATGCCTACGCAACCCCTTTGGAGGGCGCGTAGGCCTGTGCCTGTCTCTCTCTATGGGGGTCTTTCGGACCTTTCCTGGAGTTTGTCGATGTACCTCTCGTTCATTTCCGTTGTCGTCGGTGGCAGTGCCGGTTGCGTATTGCGCTGGATCCTTGGCCTGCGCCTGAATTCGCTGTTTCCCGGCATGCCGTTGGGCACCTTGCTGGTCAACCTCGTCGGTGGTTTCGTCATCGGCGGCGCAATGGCCTTCTTCCTGCGCTTCCCCAACCTCGATCCGGCCTGGCGCTTGCTGATCACCACGGGTTTCTGCGGCGGGCTGACCACCTTCTCGACGTTCTCCGCCGAAGTGCTGTCGATGCTCATGCACGGCCGCGCCGGCTGGGCGATGGCCACGGTGCTGGCCCATGTACTTGGCTCGCTGTTGATGACCTTCGCCGGCTTTGCCCTGGTGCGCTGGCTGGGGTGAGTCAATGCCCGACCAGTTGCGCCAGCAGGCGCTGCTTGTGCTGGAACAACAGCGCCGTATCGCGTTGTCGCGGATGTGCCAGCTCCAGTTGCACCTGCTCGCCGATGCGCCCCGGATTGGCCTCCATCACGATCACCCGGTCCCCCAGGTACAAGGCCTCCTCGATATCGTGGGTAACCATGATCACCGTGCAGCGCTCCTGCACCCAGATGCGCTGCAGTTCCTGCTGCAGGCGCACGCGGGTCAGGGCATCGAGGGCGCCGAAGGGCTCGTCGAGCAGCAGCACCTTGGGCTTGTTCACCAGCGCCCGGGCGATCGCGCCGCGCTGGGCCATGCCGCCGGAGAGCTGGTGCGGATAGGCCTGCTCGTAGCCCCGCAGGCCGACCAGGGCGATGTGCTCGTCGACCAGGCGCTGCTTCTGCGCCGTGCCCAGGTCATGGTTCTTCAAGGCCAGGGCGATGTTCTGCTGCAACGTCATCCAGGGGAACAGGCGGTGGTCCTGGAACACGATGCCGCGCTCCAGGCCCGGGCCGTTCAGCGGCTGGCCGTCGAGCAGGATCTGCCCCTGGTAGTCCGGGTCCAGGCCGACGATCAGGCGCAGCAGGGTGGACTTGCCGCAGCCGCTGGCGCCGAGGATGCTGACGAACTCGCCGGGGCGGATGTCCAGGTCGATGCCTTGCAGCACCGGCACGGGCCGGCCCTTGAGCGGGTAGGTCTTGCTCAGGTTGCGGATGCTCAGCGCGCCGGTCTGCACGTGGGCGGGAAAGGATGGGGCGATGGCGTTCATGGTCGGGCCTTTCAACGGGTGGGGCGCCAGCGCAGCAGGCGGCGGGCGAGCAGGGTGGACAGCCAGGTCATCAGGTAGCCGCACAGGCCGATGCACAGCACGCAGATCACGATGATCTCCATGCGTGCGCCGGCCTCGGCGTTCATCATCAGGTTGCCCAGGCCGGCGCCGGAGGCGAGGAACAGCTCGCTGCCGACCGCCGTGACCCAGGCGAAGGCCAGGGCCTGCAGTACACCGGTGGCGATGCTCGGCAGGGCGGCGGGCAGCAGGACCAGGCGCAATTGCTGCCAGCGTCCGAGCGCCAGTACCTGGCCGACTTCGCGATGGCGCACATCGACCTGGCGCAGGCCCTCGAAGGTGTTGAGCACCATCGGGTACAGCGCCGCCAGGCTGACGATCAGCAGCTTCGACGCTTCGCCGTTGCCCAGCCACAGGGCGATCAGCGGGATCCAGCCGAGCATCGGCACCTGGCGCAGGGCGTGGAACAACGGTGCCACCAGGCGGTTGGCCAGGGGCGACAGGGCCATGAGCGCGCCCAGAGCCACGCCACCGACGATGCCCAGGGCGAGGCCGGCACTGGTGCGGGCCAGGCTGGCCAGCAGGTTGACCAGCAGCTCGCCGTTGCCCAGCAGTTCCACCAAAGCGTGGCCGATGGTCGCCAGTGGCACGAAAGCGTAGGCGCCGGCGGCGTCCTGGCGCGAGGCCAGTTCCCAGGCGCCGATCAGCAGCAGTGGCAGCAGCAGGCCACGCAGGTTGCGCAGTTTCATTATCACCTCCCGGCCACTTGCCAGCCGGACAGACGCCGCTCGACACGGCGCAGTGAAAAGTCCAGGGCAAAGCCGATCACCCCGGTGATCGCCACGCCCACCATCACCACATCGATGCGCAGCATCTGCCGGCCCATCTCGATCATCTGCCCCAGGCCGCTGTCGGCCGCCAGCAACTCGCAGGCCACCAGCACCACCCAGGCGCGGGTCAGGGCCACGCGCACGCCGGTGACGATGGCCGGCACCGCGGCGGGCAGGGCGATGCGTGCGACCAGGGTCGGCCAGCGCAGGCGGTACACCGCGGCCACCTCGAAGTGGCTGCGGGGGATGGCGCGGATGCCCTCGACCGTGGCCAGGGCCACCGGGAAGAACGCGGTCTTGGCGACGATCACCACCTTGAAGGTCTCGTCGATGCCCAGCAGCAGCACCAGCATCGGGATCAGGGCGATGCTGGGGATCTGCCGCAGGGTATGGAACAGCGGCGCGCAATAGGCCTCGACCGTGTCCGACAGGGCCATGGCCGTGCCGAACGCAAGGCCGGCCAGGGCGCCGGCGGCGAAGCCCAGCGACAGGCGCGACAGGCTGCCGGCCAGGTGTTCCTGCAATTCGCCCGTGGCCAGCAAGTCGGCGAAGCTGCGCCAGACCTCCAGGGGTGGCACCAGCAGGTTGGCCGGGAACAGTCCGGCGTCGGCGACCACGGCCCACAAGGCGAGCAGGGCCAGGGGCGAGACCAGCCAGGTGAGGGCTTTGAATGGGGGCATGGCGAACCTTGTGCACGGCGGGTGATACCGAGGTATCGCAATCGCCGTGCCAGGGATCAGGCTACGGTTTTACAGGGGCTGCGAGCGGGGGTGCTGGTGGCGCAGCAGTGGGGTGTTGCTGAGGCAACAGTCGCTCAGCAATGGCCCGGGATATTCGCGGGGGACTGGCTTGCGGCGTCCTGGCGGGAAAGCCAGGCCACGGCACACAGCGCCATCCCCGCCACATTCAGCGAAACCGGGTTGAAGGCATCCACCAGCATCGAGGGTTGCATCACCGCCACATCCACCAGCAGGCCCAGCAGTACCGCTGCGCCGACCAGTAACGGCCAGGCCAGCCGTTGCACCAGCAGCAGGGCGGCGAGCGCCAGTTCGGCCACGCCGGCGGCCTGGGACAACCAGGTGGCGTGCGCCAGTCCGTGAGCTTGCAGCAGCACCTGTTCACCGGGGCTGAGAATGATCAGCTTGGGCACCAGCCCATGGTAGGCGAACATGAAGGCCAGGCTGGCCCGGGCCAGCCAATGGACCTGGTTTAGACGGTTCATGGCTGCTCCTCGAGGAAACGACGCTGGTGGTCCGGGCTGGGCAGCAGGCATTGGTCGTATCGGCCGAACAGCCGATAGCGGTTGAGCGCCACGCGGTCGTACAGCCAGTCCCGCAATCTGCGGGGACAGAGGCGCAGCACGCGCAGCAGCGGCCAGGCGCCGGGCAGCTGGCGCACCACCTCGAAGAAGGCCTCGGAGCGTACCCAGTAGTGTCGATCACGGATCACCGCCATGGTGTCGAACGCTGTCACCGGCAGGCCTGCCCAGGCCAGCAGGGCCTGGCCTTGCGCTGACTGGACCGTGGCCAGGCGGATACGCAGGTGGCGATCATGGCGGATAACGAACCTCGCCCAGCCGTTGCACAGCCTGCACACGCCGTCGAACAGCAACACGGTTTCCCCAGGCGCAAGCAGTGGGGCAGGGGACGGGCGTATCAGTGAGGCGGGCATGGCTTGCTTCCGTTCAGGCTGGAAGTGGCATTTTAGAGGGCTTGAGCGGGAAATGGCGAGCCACCGGCGCAGGGGGCAAAGCGCCCACTCGGGGATTGGTCGGTTCAAGGGCGATAGCCGAACCGTTATCATGCGCGCCCGACAGTGGAGCGCCCCATGGCCAAAGACATCGACAACCCCTGCGTCTCGCTGTGCCAGCTCAACAGCGAGTTGTGCGTGAGCTGCGGCCGTACCCGGGACGAGATCCGCAAATGGCGGGGCATGAAACGCCCGGAGAAGATGGCGACCGTACAGCGGGCCGCGACGCGGATGAAGGCCATCGTCAAGAAAAACGCCAGGCGTTCGATCCAAGAGACGCCGAACACCTAGACTTGCGCTGACGACCGCTTCCGTGGGAGAGCCCCATGCGCAGACTCTGGCAAAAGTACCTCGCACTGCTCGACGCCGACCTCAGTGCCAAGGTCTTCGACAATTTCAAGAACCTGCTGGTGTGCGCGCTGCTGTTCGCCGCAGGCACCGAGGCGATCCACGGCAACCAGCAGGTCCTGCTGGGGCTGTGGGTGTTCAGTTTCACCGGCTGGGGGTTGATCCTGGTGTCGGCGCTGCTGTTTCTGCTGAATGTCAGCGACACCTTGCACCGCCTGGCGAAGTTGCCCTACCACACGGTACTGCAGGTGATCCTCTGCCTGGTCTATCTGATCCTGGCGTCGCGGGTGGTCGAGATCGTCTGGAGTTTTCGGGCGGTGTAGGGGGCATTCGGCCGGTGGCTGTAGCCTGGCGGCAACCTCACCGTCTCTGAATGTAATCGTTTCAGAAACATCAAAGACTTCTTGCTCCATCTTGAATGTCACATTTCCGTCATCACTCTGTGCGATTTTGCCCCGGCCTGAAACATGAAGTTACAGGTATACCGGGACGACAACGTCCTGATTCATAGAGAAAAGATAAGGAAATGTCATGTCGATGGCCTGTCAGATCATGGATACGTCTGAAAGTGGTGGCTGCGGCTGCAAGATACCTTCCAGTGTGCTTTCCAGGATTCTCTCGGAGACCGCAGCGGCCAGTACGGCGAGCAATGACAAGGTGGTCCTGGGCTTCGAGTCTTCCGATGATTGCGCGGTCTACGATGCCGGTGATCATTACCTGCTGTTCACCACGGATTTCTTCTCACCCATCGTCAACGACCCTTTCGTCTTCGGTCAGCTTGCGGCCAGCAATGCGGTGAGTGACATCTTCGCCTCCGGTGGCAAACCCTTGATTGCCAACTCGATCATGGCGTTCGACCCTGAGCAGGTTCCCGTCGACCAGGTCACGCAGATGATCCTGGGGGCGCAGTCGGTAATGAACCGGTTCAATGTGACCATCGTCGGCGGCCACACGATCAAGAACAGCCAGCCCTTGTATGGCTTCTCGATCATCGGCGAGGT
This sequence comes from Pseudomonas sp. BW16M2, assembly GCF_014268865.1. Lineage (NCBI taxonomy): Bacteria > Pseudomonadati > Pseudomonadota > Gammaproteobacteria > Pseudomonadales > Pseudomonadaceae > Pseudomonas > Pseudomonas sp. BW16M2. The sequence continues at coordinate 23,414 of NZ_JABWRI010000028.1, forward strand.
GGAAAAACATCGCCTCAAGCAGAACAACACCGCCCGGGCGGGAGACCTGGTGGTCATGACCCGGCCGCTGGGAGTAGGGATCCTGGCCAATGCACTCAAGGTCGGCGTGCTCGATCAGGCGGACATCGCTGCGGCGACACTGGCCCAAATTACCGGCGACAATGCTTTCGGCCGGGTCCTGAGCGCGTGCGACGAGGTCAGCAGCCTGACCGACATCACCGGTTTTGGCCTGGTCGGCCATGCCTGCGAACTGGTCGGTCTCGGCCAGCTGGACATCGAGCTCGACACCCAGTCCCTGGCGTTCTATGAGGGCGCCGAGTCCCTGGCGGTCGCCGTCACGGGCGCTGACAGTGGGGTGTTCGCCAATATCCGCAAGTACGCCCAGTACGTCGGCTACCAGGCCGAGCTGGCGCTGGCCAGGAAGTTCCTGCTGCACGATCCGCAAACCAATGGTGGCCTGCTGTTCACGGTGAGTGAGGCGGCGTTCGCGGCCAACCGTGAGGCATGGTCAGGCCACAGTCCGGATATGCAAGTGATAGGCCGGGTGCTCGACGGGACGGGCAGGCTCCACATTCGCTGAGGTGCGGCCATGACGATCTATCCGGTAATGGCCGGTGTGGGGGTAATGGCCGGCTTCCTGTCGGGTCTGTTTGGTATCGGTGGCGGCATCATCGTGACGCCGTTGTTGGTGCTGCTCTACCCGATGCTGTCCGGCCAGAAACTGCCTATCGAAGTGATCACGGGACTGTCTTCGGTACAAGGCTTCTTTTCATCACTGGTCTCTTTTGCGTTGCATCGGGTGCGGTTCCAGCCGGACTGGCGAGTAATCAGGCAGTTCGCTTTGCCAATGGCCCTGGCGAACTTCCTGGCCTCGTTGCAGGCGGGCAGGTTCAGTGAGCAGTTCATCCTGTTGGTGTTTGCCGTGCTGGGCTTGCTTTCGCTGATCGTGACCTATGCATTCCGCAGGCCGGTGTCCGTGCTGGTCGAGCGTCCCTCCTTGTCGCTGCCGCTGACCGGGTTGTTGTTGGGGGCGTTGTGCGGGCTGGTCGGGCAGGGAGGCGGATTCATCTACCTGCCGGTGCTGATCAGTCTGTTCGGCCTGCAGATCAAGCAGGCGATATCGACTTCGGCGCTGATCGGCATCATCGGCGCGAGTGGCGCGCTGCTTGGCAGGCTCGGCTCGATGGACGCGTTCCTCGGTTACAGCGTCGAGCTGGTGCTGGGCATTGTCCTGGGCGGCTACCTTGGCGCGGCGCTCTCTCACCGGTTGCAGTCTGCGCATCTCAAGCAGGCATTGAATGTCTTCATCCTGCTGTGCTCGATGGAACTCATGGCGCGCGTGCTCTTCTAGCAGGCGCATGACGATTCGCCTGGACGTGGCGAATGAAGGAATGAACGAATATGGAAGTTGCGATGAACGCGGTTTATGCGGATATCTGTGGTTCGGCGCCTGTCACCCAGGGTGTCAGTGACATGCTCCAGGCGTTGTTTTCGGCACGACAGTGCGCCAACCCCAATGCCAACCACGCGCTGGGCATCCAGTTGCTCGAGCGGCTGGAACGTGCCCGTGGGTCTATCGCGGCATTGTTGAACGTGGACGCGCAGTGCCTGGTCTTCAACAGTGGCTCCAGCGAGGGATGTGCCCAGGTCTTCCATGACTTCTTCGAGCGGTACAGGCATGAGCGCCCGGTGGTACTGCACTCGGCCATCGAGCACGCCTGCACGTTGCAGAACATCAGGCGCTATGGCCTTGAGGGGGTGCAGGCCTGCCCGGTCGCCCATGACTCGGATGGCTTGCTCGACCTTGATCAGCTCGAACAGCTGCTGGCGGCCCACGCTGGCCGTCCCCTGCTGGTATGCGTGATGGCGGTGCACAACGAGACCGGCGTGATACAGCCCATCGAGGTCATTGCCCGTCTGGTCCACACCCATGGCGGATTGCTCTACTCCGACATGACCCAGGCCATAGGCAAGATTCCGGTCGACCTGCACGGATCGGCTGTCGACTACGCGATTGCCTCCGGCCACAAGTTCGGCGCATTGCCGGGCGCGGGGTTCCTGTATGTGCGCAACCGCCATGGCCTGACGCCGATGATCGCCGGAGGGGGGCAGGAGGGCGGCCTGCGCGGCGGCACGCAGAACTATCCCGGCATCCTGTCGCTCGAGACCGCCCTGGCCGAGAAGCATGCCGGGTTCGCTACAGGCAACCTGGACGCCGAGCGTTGTCGGGCGTCCTTCGAGTCGGCGTTGCAGGCAATGCTGGGGAAGGTCATCGTGGTCGGGGCCGGGGCGCCACGCGTTCCGTGCGTGAGTTTCCTTGCCTTGCCGGGCATCAACACGAAAAAGCTCCAGGTGGCGTTGAACGCACAGGCGATCTATGTAACGGGCGGGTCCGCCTGCTCGGATCGCAAGGCCAACCTTTCCAATACGGTCAGCCAACTGGGCTTTGCTGACGACGTGGCCGGCAGTACGTTGCGCATCTCCATCGAGGAGAAGCGCTGTGCATTCGCCTACCAGCGGATCCTGGCCGGTATTGCCCATGGGTTGCGGCTGCCGCTGGCGGGGCAGGTGGAAAGGGTTGCGTTGGCCTGATGAACGTGTTCGACGTTAGAGCTGTAACGCTAACGTCGAACACCTCGAAAGGCCTGGGCACCGCATGCAGGTGAGCGGTCGACCTCCAACTCGTCGCCGGCCAACACTTCCCGGCAAAAATCCCGGATAATGCCCGCCATTTATCCGTTCCCGCCCGCTTTTGGTACCCCTGCGCATGGAAATCAAGGTCAATTTTCTCGACAACCTTCGTCTCGAAGCCAAGTTCGACGACTTCACGGTGATCGCCGACCAGCCGATCCGCTACAAGGGCGACGGCTCGGCCCCGGGGCCGTTCGACTACTTCCTGGCCTCGTCGGCCCTGTGCGCGGCGTACTTCGTCAAGCTGTACTGCCAGACCCGCGATATTCCGACCGAGAACATCCGCCTGTCGCAGAACAACATCGTCGATCCCGAGAACCGCTACAACCAGATCTTCAAGATCCAGGTCGAGCTGCCCGAGGACATTTCCGAGAAGGACCGCCAGGGCATCCTGCGCTCCATCGACCGCTGCACCGTGAAGAAGGTGGTGCAGACCGGCCCCGAGTTCATCATCGAGCAGGTCGACAACCTCGACGCCGACGCCCAGGCGCTGCTGATGCCGGTGTCGGACACCAGTACCTACATCCCGGGCAAGGACCTGCCGCTGGAGCAGACCATCGCCAACATGTCGGCAATCCTCGCGGGCCTGGGGATGAAGATCGAGATCGCCTCGTGGCGCAACATCGTGCCCAACGTCTGGTCGCTGCACGTGCGCGACGCGCAGTCGCCGATGTGCTTCACCAACGGCAAGGGCGCGACCAAGGAAGCGGCGCTGGCCTCGGCGCTGGGCGAGTTCATCGAGCGACTGAACTGCAACTTCTTCTACAACGACCAGTTCTGGGGCGAGGACATCGCCAACGCGGCGTTCGTGCACTACCCCAACGAGCAGTGGTTCAAGCCAGGACCCAAGGACGCGCTGCCGGCCGAGATTCTCGACGAGCACTGCCTGGCGATCTTCAACCCCGATGGCGAGCTGCGCGGTTCGCACCTGTACGACACCAACTCGGGCAACAAGGAGCGTGGCATCTGCTCGCTGCCGTTCGTGCGCCAGTCGGACGGCGAGACGGTGTACTTCCCGTCCAACCTGATCGAGAACCTGTACCTGAGCAATGGCATGAGCGCCGGCAACACCCTGGCCGAGGCGCAGGTGCAGTGCCTGTCGGAGATCTTCGAGCGGGCGGTCAAACGCGAGATCCTCGAAGGCGAGCTGTGCCTGCCGGACGTGCCGCCGGAGGTGCTGGCCAAGTACCCGGGCATCGTCGCCGGCATCCAGGGGCTGGAAGAGCAGGGCTTCCCGGTGCTGGTCAAGGACGCGTCGCTGGGCGGTGAGTTCCCGGTGATGTGCGTGACCTTGATGAACCCGCGCACCGGCGGCGTGTTCGCCTCGTTCGGCGCCCACCCGAGCTTCGAGGTGGCGCTGGAGCGCAGCCTCACCGAGCTGCTCCAGGGCCGCAGCTTCGAGGGCCTGAACGACCTGCCGCAACCGACCTTCGACAGCCTGGCGCTGACCGAGCCGAACAACTTCGTCGAGCACTTCATCGATTCCAGCGGCGTGGTGTCGTGGCGCTTCTTCGGCGCCAAGGCCGACTTCGAGTTCGTCGAGTGGGACTTCTCGGGCCACGGCGAGGACTCCAACCAGCAGGAGGCGCAGACCCTGTTCGGCATCCTCGAGGACCTGGACAAGGAGGTGTACATGGCCGTGTACGACGACCTCGGCGCCACCGCCTGCCGCATCCTGGTGCCGGGCTACTCCGAGATCTATCCGGTCGAGGACCTGATCTGGGACAACACCAACCGCGCCCTGGGTTTCCGTGCCGACATCCTCAACCTGCACAAGCTGGACAACCGCTCGCTCAAGCTGCTGCTCAAGCGCCTGGACAACGCCGAGGTGGATGACTACACCACCATCACCACGCTGATTGGCGTCGAGTTCGACGACAACACGGTATGGGGTCAGCTGACCATCCTCGAACTGAAGCTGCTGATCCACCTGGTGCTGCAGCGCTTCGAGGAGGCCAAGGAGCTGGTCGAGATGTTCCTGCAGTTCAACGACAACACCGTCGAGCGCGGGCTGTTCTACCAGGCGCTGAACGTGGTGCTCGAGGTGGTGCTGGACGATGAGCTGGAGATGGCCGACTACGAGCACAACTTCCGTCGCATGTTCGGCAACGAGCGGATGGACGCGGTGCTGGGCTCGGTGGATGGCAGCGTGCGGTTCCATGGGCTGACGCCAACCAACCTGCAGCTCGAAGGGCTGGACCGCCACCTGCGCCTGGTGGAAAGCTACAAGAAGCTGCACGCGGCGCGGGCGCGGGCGGCAGGGCTCTGAGCCGCGCCGCTTCGCGTTGGGAAAAGGGTCGCCTGGCGACCCTTTTTCTTTAGCGCAACCGCAATACCCGGTCCAGGGACAGTGCCCCGCCGCCCCGGGCGATCAACAGCAGGAGCAGGCCGGCCCAGGAAAGGTGGGTGGGCCAGGCATCCGGGTAGACGAAGATCTCGATCACCAGGGTCATGCCCAGCAGGGCCAGGGCCGACAGCCGGGTGAACAGGCCGAGCACCAGCAACAGCGGGAACAGGTGCTCGGCGTAGGTCGCCAGGTGCGCCGCCAGCCACGGTGACACCAGCGGCAAGGCGTACTCGCTCTGGAACAGCTCGTAGGTGCCGGGAGTGATGCTCAGCAGGCCTTCGACCTTGGTCCGCCCGGACAGAAAGAAGATCGAGGCGATGCCCAGGCGGGCGACCAGGCACAAAACGCTGTCGCCGAGCAGGCGTTGCAGTTGTTCGGCGACGCGGTTCCAGTAAAGGCGCAGGCCGTGGGGCGATGGGCTGGCGTGGCTGATGTCCATGGCGTTTTCCTCAGGTGAAGGCGAGCGGGCGCAGGGCCCGGGCATTCAGCAGCCTGCCAAGCAGGTCACTGAAGTCCAGGTCAGTTTGGGCGTGCAGGGCGAGCTGTGAGGCTTTGTCCAATGTGCAGCCGGCGGCACAGGCATCGAGGAAGGTGCATCCCCCCAAGCTCAACGGCTGGTGGACGACGCCTTCGTGGTCGCCGCTGAGCAGGGCGCCCTCGGCCAGCCAAGGCTGATCCTCGGGCCAGGCCCTGCCGTCGCGGCTGTGGTGCCAGAGGCTGTAGGCAGGATGCTGGTCGAACCAGTGCCAGCGTACGCCGGAGCGCGGGCTCAAGTAGCTGCGTTCGAGGTCCGATGCGGTCATGCCGGCCAGGTCGGCCAATGTCAGCCAGGGCTCGTCGTCGGCGCTGAACGCTTCGCACCAGGCGAAGTCCAGCCGAGCGACATCCGCCAGGTAGCAAAGCCCATGGACGGGCTGCAACGCCTCGAGAAACGCCGGAAACGCCGCGCCATAGCGGATCAGTCGCACATCACAGGGCGGCGATTGCCGGGCATATTCCGCGCTGGTGTCGTGCATCCACTGGCGCCCGACCAGGGTTTCGACGCTGGGAAAGTTGGCGCGCAGGGCCTCGACGCAACCGGCCAGCACCGTGTTGCGGTACACCGCGAACGCGGGCTGCGCCGTCAGTGCCGCCAGCTCAGGCGCGGGGCGCAGATAGAGGGCGTCGATGAAGGCATTTTGGAACTGTCCAAGGCGCAGGTTCATGGCAAGGCTCCTGCCAGGTCGAGGGTGGCCTGGGCGAGGGCGCGTTCGGCGAGCAGTTCGTCGAACGCGGGGATGTTGCCGTCGCGTTCAATCAGGGTCGGACGCGGACCGATACGGGCGATCAACTGCTGGTAAAGCGACCACACCGGCGCGGCGATGGCGGCATCGTGGGAATCGACCAGCAGTGCGCCCTGGGCGTCGTGACTGTGTCCGGCCAGGTGGATCTCGGTGATGGCCTGGGCAGGGAAACGGGCGAGGTAGTCGGCGGCATCGAAGCCGAGATTGTGGGCACTGACGTACACATTGTTGACGTCCAGCAACAGGCCGCAGCCGGTGCGTTGCACCAGCTCGGCGAGGAAGTCGATCTCATCCAGGTCATGGCCCTGCAGGTGCAGGTAGTGGCTGGGGTTCTCGATGGAGATGCGGCACCCCAAAGCGTCCTGGGTGCGCTGGATGTTGTCGGCAATGCGGGCCAGGGCCTCGTCGCTGCGTGGAAAGGGCAGCAGGTCCGGATGATACTGGCCGCGCCAGGTCGACCAGGCCAGGTGTTCCGACACCAGGGCCGGGTGTACCTGGTCGATCAGGGTACGCAGGCGCCGCAGGTGCGTGGCGTCAGGTTCGGCATCCGCCGCCAGTGACAGTGCCACGCCGTGCAGCGACAGCGGATGGCGCTCGGCCATCCGCGCCAGCCAGGCCAGGCGAGGGCCGCCGACCATGTAGTTTTCCGGATGGACTTCGAACCACAACCCCTCGGCGTGGCAGGCCCAGGCCTGGTCATAGTGCTCGGCCTTCAGGCTGAGCCCTGCGCCCATCGGCGTATTTCCGTTCATGGTCGATGGCCTGTGCTCAGGATTTGATCGGGGTCAGCGAACCCATGCCGTTGGGGGTCTTGATCGAGGTGCAGGTACCCGCAGGCACGTTTTTCCACTGCATGCCGTCGTAGTCCTTTTTCGCGCTGCCGGCGCAGGTGGTACCGGCGCCGGCCTTGCAGTCGTTCTTGCCGGCCATGGCCACGCCGTAGCATTTCTCCATGGTGGCCGCCTTGGTGGTGTCGTCGGCCAGGGCTGCGCCTGCCAGCGAGGCGAGGGCGAGGGCGGCGGTGGCGGTGGCGAGGGCGAGGGTTTTCATGGTGTCGTCTCCAGAAGGTGGGGCCGTGGCGAGGTACCGGCGGCTCATGGAGTAGTTCGCGGCGATGGGCGAGGCGGTTACAGCGGCTGCAAAATATTTTTCGCCACCTGCGTCGGCCTCCTAAGGTAAGGAGGTGGCGCCGGTGCTTGCGCAGGGCGTTGCGGCGATGGTTGGATAAAAAAGAAACCCACAGACGGTGTAACCCTGGCGGCCGATGCAACGAACTAACCCACAGGATGTGCTCAGCGCACGCGAGTCACAGCTGCAGGCCTTGCTATTGCTTGGGCTGGCCGGTGACGCCGGGGCCTATCGCGAATTCCTCGCGGCGCTGGCGGTGCACCTGCGCGGTTTTTTGCGTCGGCGCCTGGCGCGGCGGCCGGCTGAGGTCGAGGATTTGCTGCAGGAGGTGCTGCTGGCGGTGCACAATGCCCGTCACACCTACCAGGCGCAGCAACCGTTGACCGCCTGGGTGCAGGCGATTGCCCGCTACAAGCTGGCCGACCACTGGCGCGGCCAGGCCCGGCGCGAGGCGCGCCACGAACCGCTGGAGGGTGACAGCGAGCTGTTCGCCTGTGGCGAGGAAGAGCCGGCCCAGGCCAGCCGGGACCTGAACAAGCTGCTCGGGCAGTTGCCCGACCGCCAGCGCCTGCCCATCGTCCACGTCAAGCTGGAAGGGCTGTCGGTGGAGGAAACCGCGCGTATCACCGGACTGTCCAGTTCGGCGGTGAAGGTGGGCATACACCGGGGGCTCAAGGCCCTGGGAAGGTTGATTCGAGGTAAAGACGACCATGAAGACCGATGAGCTGATCAGCCTTCTGGCGACCGCCGCAGAGCCGGTGGATCGTCACGTGCTGGTGCGTCGCCTGCTGCTGGCGCTGCTGGCCGGCATGTTGGGCGCGTTGCTGATGACCCTGGCCATCTACGGCGTGCGCAGCGATCTGGCCGAGGTGGCGCGCACGCCGCTGTTCTGGGCCAAGCTGGCCTTGCCCACCAGCCTGGGCCTGCTGGCCCTGTGGCTGACCCAGCGCCTGGCCAGGCCGGGTGTGCGCGGTGGCGCGCTGTGGGGGTTGCTCGGCCTGCCGCTGCTGCTGGTGTGGCTGGGGGCAGCCGTCAGCCTGGCCGGCGCGCCGGTGGAGGCCCGCGCCGACCTGATCTTCGGCCGTACCTGGCGCACCTGCGCGTTGAACATCGCCCTGCTGTCGACGCCGGTGTTCGCCGCGGTGTTCTGGGCCCTGCGCGGCCTGGCGCCGACCAGGCTGCGCCAGGCCGGTGGCGCCGGCGGGTTGCTCGCCGGATCCACCGCGACCCTTGTGTACTGCCTGCACTGTCCGGAAATGGGAGTACCGTTCTGGGGGGTGTGGTACCTGTTGGGGATGTTGCTGCCGACCGTCGTCGGGGCGTTGGCAGGGCCTCGGCTGCTGCGTTGGTGATCGGGTGCGGTTTTGCCGCACTAGACATTGGTCTATTGGCGCATTTGCGGGGATGGTCTTTTCTGTTGCGTGCCCGACGTTAGAGCGTATGGGCGCAATCCATGTTTCGACCAGGGAGGTCATCATGAATGGAAAATGGCTGGCAGCCGCGATGCTGCTGTGGATGTTCTCGCTGACGGCACAGGCCGACTGCGCGGTACTGGGGCCAGGGGAGGATCCGTGCGCAGGTCCGGTGCTGGGCCCCACGACCTGCGTGTGTCCCTGAAGGCCGCGCTTGTGTTCCCCTGTAGGAGCGGCCTTGCGCCGCGAAAGGGGCGCGTAGCGGCCCCTGTATCTCTACATCATGCAAAATCGCCGGGGCTGCTGCGCAGCCCTTTCGCGACACAAGGCCGCTCCTACAGGGCAGCGTGTGAAGCCTTCAGGCTGTTGTGACCAGGGGCAATGTCACCTGTAGCGCCAGCCCACCCTCGGCCCGGTGCTGCGCCGTGATGCGGCCGCCATGGGCCTCGCAGATGGCCTGGGCGATCGACAGGCCCAGGCCGCCACCACCGCTGACCCGCGCCCGCGACTGCTCGGCGCGCCAGAAGCGCACGAACATGTTGCCCAGGTCCTTCTGCTCGACCGCTTGCCCACGATCAAGGAATTCCAGCAGCACGCAGCCTTTGGCCTGGCGCACGGCAACGCTGAGCTCGCGGCCGTCGGAGGCGTACTTGAGGGCATTCTCGATCAGGATGTTGATCAACTGGCCAACCCGCGCCGGGTCGGCCTCGATCACCACGTCATCGGCCAGCGCCGTGTACAACTGCATCCCGGCGGTCTCGAACTGCGGCGCGAACCAGGCCAGGCGCTCCTCGACCAGTCTGGCCGGGGAGAACAGGCTGATGTGCAGGGGCAGTTGCCCGGCATGGGCCAGGGACAGCAGGTGCAGGTCGCCCACCAGGGTGTTGAGGTTGTACAGCTGGTTCTGCACCAGGCGCAATTGCTCGGGGCTCAGCGGGAACACCTCGTCGAGCATGCCCTGCACCCGGCCCAGGGCGGCATTGAGCGGGGTGCGCAGTTCATGGGCCAGGTTGGAGCTCGACTCGGCCACTTCGCTTTCGTACAGCGCCAGGCGTTCGACCAGCTTGTTGAAGTCGGTGCACAGGCGCTGCATTTCCTTGGGCTGGCGCGGGTGCTGGCTGACCCGCACGCTGAGGTCGCCCTCGGCCACCCGCCGTGCCCCTACGGCGATCTGGCGGAACTGCCGGGACAGCGGCCTGGACAGGTACAGGCCGACCATCAGGGTGAACGGGATGACCACGATGACGAAACCGTACAGCACCAGCCAGTCGATGCTGTTGCCGGGGCCGGGGAGAAAGTCGTGGATGTCGTAGTAAGTCTGCAGCAACTGCCACAGCCGGGACTCGTTGCGCGGCACATCGGCCAGGCCGGCCAGCAGCGCGGCGCGGTCCTCGGGCCGCATCGACTGCAGCACCAGGAAGTCGCTGATCCAGAAGTACAGGTACATGCACACGGTGATGGTGATCACCGCGCCGACGGCGAGCAGGGTCATTCTCAGGCCGACCCACAGCCACAGCGGACGTTTGCGCATGGCGGTCAGCGGAACCGGTAGCCCACGGAGCGCACGGTCACCAGCACGCCGCTGATGCCCAGGGCCGCGAGCTTGCGTCGCAGGTTGAGCACGTGGGTGTCGATGATGCGCAGCAGGGCATCGCTCTCGGGCATGCACAGTTCAAGCAGTTCCTCGCGGCTGAAGGCCTTGCTCGGAGTGCGCAGCAGCGCGGCAAGCAGGAGCAGTTCCGAGCGGGTCAGGTCGAGCACCTGCTCTTCGCCATCGCCGGCCCTCACCCCGGCCACGAAGCGTTCGGCATCGACCCAGACGCCCTGGCACTCCAGGCGCTGGCGACTGTCGGCCGGCGCGCCGTAGCGGCGCAGCACCGCGTGTACCCGGGCCACCACTTCCTTGGGGTTGCAGGGTTTGACCACGTAGTCGTCGGCGCCGTAGCGCAGGGCGCCGATCTTGTCCGGCTCGTCGCCGATGGCGGTGACCATGATCACCGGGGTGTCGGCGCCGCGGCGGATCTCGGTCAGCAGCTCCGGGCCGGACATTTTCGGCAGCATCATGTCCAGCAGCACGATCGCTGGCGCGCGCTGGCGGAACAGGGCCAGCCCACGGGCACCGTCCTCGGCGATGTCCACCTCGAAGCCGTCGCGCTTCAGGTAGGCCTCGAGGATGCTTGCACCATCGGCGTCGTCCTCGACGATCAATACGCGCTTGGCGATCATGGGTTGCCTCGTGGGTCGCGCAGCCCGGCCAGCACCTCGGCGGCGGTGGTGACGTGGCCGAAATGGTGTTTCCACAGGTCGATGCCCAACTGTCCGGAGCGGTCCAGCGAGGAGCCCATGGTCAGGTCGGTAACCAGCGTCGGCGTCAGGCCCGCATCGAACAGGGCGAAGCCGGCGGCCAGTACGCAGGTCTCGGTCTGCAGCCCGCACACAAGCACGCGCTCGACGCCCAGGCGCTTGATGTAGTCCAGTGTCTCGGCGGTCTGGCCATAGCCATGCTTGACGAACACCTTGTCCGCCTCGACCAGGGCCACATCCTCAGCAGCCGGGTGCCAGCCGAGCTGGCGCTGGAACGGGGTGACCTGCTCGTCGTGCAGCTCGATCGAGGCGATGGTGGGGATGTGCGCCGACAACACGCGGATGCCATCCACCAGTTTCTCGGAGGGGCTGAAGGTGGATTGCACATCGACGATGAGCAGGACTTGCTGCATGGCGGATTCCCGGGCGCGGTTCGAAGGTGGGCGAGTATACCGCCGCGCGCGGGAATTTTGCGCCAAGGGGCTGGCACCGGCATCGCCGGTGCCATGCATCGCGTCGCCTGCATCGCGGGGCAAGCCCGCTCCCACGCAGTCCTTTTCTCGCTTGCTAGGCCGCCAACCGCCCGCTGGCAATCGCCTCCGAGGCCGCCAGCATCGCCCGCAGCAGCACTGCGCAGCCGGCTGCGAGGTCCTCGGGGGCGGCGTTCTCGATTTCGTTGTGGCTGATGCCGCCCTCGCAGGGCACGAAGATCATCCCGGCTGGGCCCAACTCAGCGAGGAAGATCGCGTCGTGTCCGGCGCCGCTGACGATATCCATGTGCGCCAGGCCCAGGTTGCGCGCCGAGTCGCGCACCGCCTCGACGCAGCCCTTGTCGAAGTACAGGGCCGGGAAGTCGGCAGTGGGCACCAGTTCGTAGCTCAATCCGTGCTTGGCGGTGGTGGCCTCGATCACCTGACGCACCTCGGCGATCATCGCGTCCAGTTGCTGGCCTTCGAGGTGACGGAAATCCAGGGTCATGCGCACTTCGCCGGGGATCACGTTGCGTGAGCCGGGATAGGCCTGCAGGCAGCCGACCGTGCCGCAGGCATGGGGTTGGTGGGCGAGGGCGGTGCGGTTGACCGCCTCGACCACGGCGGCGGCGCCGACCAGGGCGTCCTTGCGCAGGTGCATGGGGGTGGGGCCGGCGTGGGCCTCGACGCCGCGCAGGGTCAGGTCGAACCATTTCTGGCCGAGGGCGCCGAGCACCACGCCGATGGTCTTGCGCTGGTCCTCGAGGATCGGGCCCTGTTCGATGTGGGCCTCGAAGTAGGCGCCCACCGGGTGGCCGGTCACGACGCGGCTGCCGGCATAACCGATGGCGTTCAGCGCCTCGCCGACGCTCACGCCCTGGGCGTCGCGCTTGGCCAGGGTCTCTTCTAGGGTGAACTTGCTGGCGAACACCCCCGAGCCCATCATGCAGGGGGCGAAGCGCGAGCCTTCCTCGTTGGTCCATACCACCACCTCCAGCGGCGCCTCGGTCTCCACGCCCAGGTCGTTGAGGGTGCGGATCACCTCCAGCCCGGCCATTACGCCGAAGCAGCCGTCGAACTTGCCGCCGGTGGGCTGGGTGTCGATATGGCTGCCGGTCATCACCGGCGGCAGCTTGGCGTTGCGCCCAGGGCGGCGGGCGAAGATGTTGCCGACCGCGTCGATGCTCACCGTGCAGCCGGCCGCCTCGCACCACTGCACGAACAGGTCGCGGGCCTGGCGGTCGAGGTCGGTCAGCGCCAGGCGGCAGACGCCGCCCTTGGCCGTGGCGCCGAGGCGGGCGAGGTCCATCAGGGACTGCCACAGGCGGGCGCTGTCGATGTGGTGCTTGCTCGATTGCAGGACTTCCTTGGCGAGGGTGGTCATGGGTGTCTCCTCAGACTGTTGTTATGAGCATCACGTGGGAGCGGGCTTGCCCCGCGATGCGCTACATCACGGCAAAGGTTTCGCCAGCCGCGCCGGCCCACGCACCGCGAGGCCGCCGAGGGCGTAGTAGAGCCCGCCGCCAAGCAGCGAACCGGTGAACCAGCCATAGTCGTAGAACCAGCTGAAATTGCTGTTGCCGATGGCCATCACGGTCAGCGCCACCGGCACGCCGAAGGCGACGAACCCGGCCCAGTTCCAGGCCGGGTACACGTCGTCGCGGTACAGCCCGGCCAGGTCCAGGTGCTGGCGGCGCACCAGGAAGTAGTCCACCACCATGATCCCGGCGATCGGCCCGAGCAGGCTGGAGTAGCCCAGCAGCCAGTTGGAGTAGACGCTCTCCAGGCTCAGGTCGGAGACGATCCAGCCAAGCTTCTTGAGCAGCTCGTGACCCATCAGCGCCAGGCCGATGAAGCCGGTCAGCCAGACCGCGCGGCTGCGCCCGATCAGGCGTGGGGCGATGTTCTGGAAGTCGTTGGTGGGCGAGACGATGTTGGCCGCGGTGTTGGTCGACAGCGTGGCGATGATGATCAGCGCCATGGCCAGGGCCACCCAGCCGGGGCTCTGGATATGGCCGATCAGGCTCACCGGGTCGGACACCGTCTGGCCCACCAGCGAGGCAGAGGCGGCGGTCATGATCACGCCCAGCGAAGCGAACAGGAACATGGTCAGCGGCAGGCCGAAGATCTGCCCGAGGATCTGGTCCTTCTGGCTCTTCGCGTAACGGCTGAAATCGGGGATGTTCAGCGATAGCGTGGCCCAGAAGCCGACCATGGCGGTAAGGCCGGCGCAGAAGTAGCCGACCACGCTGGCGCCCTCGGGGCGTTTGGGCGGCTGTGCCAGCAGCTCGCTCATCGACATGTGCGGCAGCGCCCAGAACAGCAGGCCGACTCCGACCGCCACCAGCAGTGGCGCCGACAGCGTCTCCAGCCACTTGATCGATTCGGCGCCGCGCAGCACCACCCACAGGTTCAGCGACCAGAACAGCATGAAGCCGATCACCTCGCCGGTGCCGCCCAGCGCCTTCCACTCGGGGAACAGCGAACCGAGGAACAGGTGGATGGCCAGCCCGCCGAACATGGTCTGGATACCGAACCAGCCACAGGCCACCACGGCGCGGATCAGGCACGGCACGTTGGAGCCGAACACGCCGAACGAGGCGCGCAGCAGCACCGGGAACGGAATGCCGTACTTGGTACCGGGGAAGGCGTTGAGGGTCAGCGGAATCAGCACGATGAGGTTGGCCAGCAGGATCGCCAGCAGCGCCTCGCCCACGCTCAGGCCGAAGTAGGCGGTGAGCACGCCGCCGAGGGTGTAGGTGGGCACGCAGATGGACATGCCCACCCACAGCGCGGTGATGTGCCACTTGTTCCAAGTGCGCTGGTGCACCTTGGTCGGGGCGATGTCGTGGTTGTAGCGGGGGCTGTCGAGGACGTCGCTGCCGGCGTCGAGCTCGAACAGGCCATGCTGCTCGACCACTTGCGATCTGCTCTGTTGCATGGGGTTCTCCAGGTCTTTTTTTCTTGTAGTTGTCGCTCATCGGGCTGACGCGATGGCCGGAGTACACACACCAGCAGTACTGCACCTCCGGCCCGGCCAGGCGGTTGTGGCCTGCGTTTTCAACAAACGTGCCGGGAAAGCCCGCGCCTTCCCGGCGGCCGCCGCCGACCGGAGGTAACTCACTGTCTTGCAAAGGCATTCTTCAGCGTGACGACGAGGGTGGGGTGGTCACCCTGGTGCGCCGTCTGTCTGGCCGGTCCATCACCCGCGTGTTTCAAACGGGTGCAACCTGGAAAACCACCGGCGCGGCCTGCGCCATCCAGCCAGGAAACAAACAGCTGATTTTGCATAGGAAATCTTGACCAATTTGGCTTCCTGTCAAGTGCGTCAAAATGGTGAATGGGTGTCACATTTTGGTGATTTCGATAAATTATTGTTAATAATCAATAAGATGCAAAATAAGATATTTGCATATATTTTTTCTTGATCAATATCCGATCAGATACTAGCCTCGATTCTTGTCAGGCCTGACAGGATTGAGCGAATCGCCTCCAGCGCCCGGCCCGAAACAATTCCAAGAACCGGCCAGAAGACCGGTCAGCCTGCGAGGAAAACGGCATGTCCCTGTTGATCCGTGGCGCCACCGTGGTTACCCATGAAGAGAGCTACCGTGCAGATGTCCTGTGTGTCGATGGCCTGATCCGCGCCATCGGCAGCCACCTCGAAACCCCCACCGATTGCGAAGTCCTCGACGGTTCTGGCCAGTACCTGATGCCCGGTGGCATCGATCCGCACACCCACATGCAGCTGCCGTTCATGGGCACGGTGGCCAGCGAGGACTTCTTCAGCGGTACCGCCGCGGGCCTGGCCGGGGGGACCACCTCGATCATCGACTTCGTCATCCCCAATCCGCAGCAATCGCTGCTCGAGGCGTTCCACACCTGGCGCGGCTGGGCGCAGAAGAGCGCCAGCGACTATGGCTTCCACGTCGCCATCACCTGGTGGAGCGAGCAGGTCGCCGAGGAGATGGGCGAGCTGGTGGCCAAGCATGGGGTGAACAGCTTCAAGCACTTCATGGCCTACAAGAACGCGATCATGGCCGCCGACGACACCCTGGTGGCCAGCTTCGAACGCTGCCTGCAACTGGGCGCGGTGCCGACGGTGCACGCCGAGAACGGCGAGCTCGTCTATCACCTGCAGAAGAAGCTGCTGGCCCAGGGCCTGACCGGGCCCGAGGCGCATCCGCTGTCGCGCCCGTCGCAGGTCGAGGGCGAGGCCGCCAGCCGCGCCATCCGCATCGCCGAGACCCTCGGCACGCCGCTGTACCTGGTGCATGTCTCCAGCCGCGAGGCGCTGGACGAGATCACCTATGCCCGGGCCAAGGGCCAGCCGGTGTACGGCGAAGTGCTGCCGGGCCACCTGCTGCTCGACGACAGCGTCTACCGCGACCCGGACTGGGCCACCGCCGCCGGCTACGTGATGAGCCCTCCGTTCCGCCCGCGCGAGCACCAGGACGCACTGTGGGGGGGGCTGCAGTCGGGCAACCTGCACACCACCGCCACCGACCACTGCTGCTTCTGCGCCGAGCAGAAGGCCATGGGCCGCGACGATTTCAGCCGCATTCCCAACGGCACCGCTGGTATCGAGGACCGCATGGCGGTGCTGTGGGATGCCGGGGTGAACAGCGGGCGCCTGTCGATCCACGAGTTCGTCGCGCTGACCTCCACCAACACCGCGAAGATCTTCAACCTGTTCCCGCGCAAGGGCGCGATCCGCGTCGGCGCCGACGCCGACCTGGTGCTGTGGGATCCGCAGGGCACGCGCACGATCAGCGCCCAGACCCATCACCAGCGGGTTGATTTCAACATCTTCGAAGGCCGCACCGTGCGCGGCATCCCCAGCCACACCATCAGCCAGGGCAAGGTGCTCTGGGCCGATGGCGACCTGCGCGCCGAACCGGGCGCGGGGCGCTATGTGGAAAGACCGGCGTATCCGTCGGTGTACGAGGTGCTGGAGCGGCGGGCCGAGCACCAGCGGCCGACACCGGTTCAGCGCTGAGGCCTTTCGCGGCACAAGGCCGCTCC
Source organism: Pseudomonas sp. BW16M2 (assembly GCF_014268865.1). Taxonomy (NCBI): domain Bacteria; kingdom Pseudomonadati; phylum Pseudomonadota; class Gammaproteobacteria; order Pseudomonadales; family Pseudomonadaceae; genus Pseudomonas; species Pseudomonas sp. BW16M2. The sequence goes on from NZ_JABWRI010000028.1 coordinate 40,074, forward strand.
TACAGCAGAACGCGATCCCCTGTAGGAGCGGCCTTGTGCCGCGAAAGGGGCGCAAAGCGCCCCCTGATAACAACACAGACACATGCTCCTGTTGACTGCCATCCCTCAGAACGGACAGGCGAGTGACCGCCGCCTGAGCCCATAAAAAAGCGAGAGGCTACAACCGTGATCGACGCCCTGAACCACTTGCCGCGCCCCCGGGCCGGCGCCGACCAGCTGGCCGAGGCCTTCAGCGACCTCGCGCCCCCGCTCACCGCCCGCCAGGCCGCCGTCGAGAGCGCGCGCTGCCTGTACTGCTACGACGCGCCCTGCGTCAATGCCTGCCCCAGCGAAATCGACATCCCCTCGTTCATCCACCGCATCAGCGACGAGAACCTGCAGGGCGCCGCCGAACGCATCCTCTCGGCCAACATCCTCGGCGGCAGCTGCGCCCGGGTGTGCCCGACCGAGATCCTCTGCCAGCAGGCCTGCGTGCGCAACAACGCCCAGGAATGCGCGCCGGTGCTGATCGGCCAGCTGCAGCGCTACGCCCTGGACCACGCCGGCTTCACCGAGCATCCGTTCCAGCGCTCGCCGGCCAGCGGCAAGCGCATCGCCGTGGTCGGCGCCGGCCCCGCCGGGCTGTCTTGCGCGCACCGCCTGGCCATGCACGGCCATGACGTGGTGATCTTCGAGGCGCGGGAGAAAGCCGGTGGCCTCAATGAGTACGGCATCGCCCGCTACAAGCTGGTGGACGACTACGCCCAGCGCGAAGTGGAGTTCCTGCTGGGCATCGGCGGTATCGAGATCCGCCATGGCCAGCGCCTGGGCGCCAACCTGTCGCTGGGCGAGCTGCATGCCCAGTACGACGCGGTGTTCCTCGGCCTGGGCCTGGCTGCCGTGCGTCAGCTGGGCCTGCCGGACGAAGACGCGCCAGGCCTGCTCGCCGCCACCGAGTACATCCGCGAGCTGCGCCAGGCCGACGACCTCACCCAGCTGCCGCTGGCCGACCGCTGCCTGGTGCTCGGCGCCGGCAACACTGCCATCGACATGGCCGTGCAGATGAGTTGCCTGGGCGCCCGCGACGTCAACCTGGTCTACCGCCGTGGCGTGTCCGACATGGGCGCCACCGACCATGAGCAGGAGATTGCCAAGCACAACCAGGTGCGCCTGCACACCTGGGCCCGGCCCGATGCCGTGCTGCTGGATGATGCCGGGCGTGTGCGCGGCATGCGTTTCGTACGCACCCAGCTGGTCGACGGACGCCTGGGCGATACCGGCGAGACCTTCGAACTTGCCGCCGACGCGATCTTCAAGGCCATCGGCCAACGCTTCGACGACGCAAGCCTGGCTGACCCGCTGGCGGCGCAACTGGCCCGCGACGGCGAGCGCATCCAGGTGGACGCGCATATGCAGACCTCGGTCCCCGGCATCTACGCTGGCGGCGACTGCACCGCGCTGGGCCAGGACCTCACCGTCCAGGCCGTGCAACATGGCAAGCTGGCCGCCGAAGCCATCCATGCCCAACTCATGCTCAACGTGGAGGCTGCGTAAATGGCCGACCTGTCCATCGAATTCGCCGGCATCAAGGCGCCCAATCCGTTCTGGCTGGCCTCCGCGCCACCCACCGACAAAGCCTACAACGTGGTCCGCGCCTTCGAGGCCGGGTGGGGCGGGGTGGTGTGGAAGACCCTGGGCGAGGACCCGGCGGCGGTCAACGTGTCGTCGCGCTACTCGGCGCACTTCGGCGCCAACCGCCAGGTGCAGGGCATCAACAACATCGAGCTGATCACCGACCGCTCGCTGGAGATCAACCTGCGCGAGATCACCCAGGTCAAGAAGGACTGGCCCGACCGCGCGCTGATCGTGTCGCTGATGGTGCCGTGTATCGAGGAGTCCTGGAAGTTCATCCTGCCGTTGGTGGAGGCCACCGGCGCCGACGGCATCGAACTCAACTTCGGTTGCCCCCACGGCATGCCCGAGCGCGGCATGGGCGCCGCCGTCGGCCAGGTGCCGGAGTACGTGGAGATGGTCACCCGCTGGTGCAAGACCCACTGCGCGCTGCCGGTGATCGTCAAGCTCACCCCCAACATCACCGACATCCGCCAGTCGGCGCGCGCCGCGCACCGGGGCGGGGCGGATGCGGTGTCGCTGATCAACACCATCAACTCGATCACCAGCGTCGACCTGGATCGCATGGTCGCCCACCCCATCGTCGGCGACCAGAGCACCCATGGCGGCTATTGCGGGTCGGCGGTCAAGCCGATCGCCCTGAACATGGTCGCGGAAATCGCCCGTGATCCCGAGACCCAAGGCCTGCCGATCTGCGGCATCGGCGGTATCGGCACCTGGCGCGACGCCGCCGAGTTCATCGCCCTGGGCAGCGGCGCGGTGCAGGTGTGCACGGCGGCGATGCTGCACGGGTTTCGCATCGTCGATGACATGAAGGACGGCCTGGCGCGCTGGATGGACCAGCACGGCCACCGCAACCTCGAGGCGTTTCGCGGCCAGGCCGTGGGACACACCACCGACTGGAAGTACCTGGACATCAACTACCAGTCGGTGGCGCACATCGACCAGGACGCCTGCATCGGCTGCGGGCGCTGCCACATCGCCTGCGAGGACACCTCGCACCAGGCCATCGCCAGTACCCTCAAGGCCGACGGCACCCACGCCTACAGCGTGATCGAGGCGGAGTGCGTCGGCTGCAACCTGTGCCAGATCACCTGCCCGGTGGAGGGCTGCATCGACATGCAGGCGCAGGACACCGGCAAGCCGTACATGAACTGGACGCAGGATCCGCGCAATCCCTATCGCGAGGCGGGTTGAGGTCGGCGCAAGGCAGACCTCATGCAGTTCTCTCGTGGGAGCGGGCAAGCCCGCTCCCACGAAGTTTTCGTCTACCCGGCCAGACCGCCGCGCAAGGTCTGCTTGATCACCTCGACGAACGCCCGCACCAGCGGGCTGCGCTCGTGCCTGCGGGTCAGCACCAGCAGCGGCGCGCAGGCGCCGGGCTCGGCCAGCGGCAGGTAGGACACCCCACGCCTGACCAAGGTCCGGGTGCACTGCGGTACCACCGCGACACCACGACCCGCGGCAACCAGGGCGATGATCGAGGTGATCTGCCGACCGCTTGGCGCCGGGCGCGGCGTCAGCCCGTGGCGGCGGTACAGGCCGAGGATGATTTCGTTCAAGCCCGAGCCGTAGTCCGGGGGAAAGGTGATCAGCGGCAGTTCGCCGAGCTCGGCCAGGCTGACCTGCAACTGCTGGGCGAGGGGGCTGTCGCTGGGAACGGCCGCGACCAGCGGCTCGTTGTCCACACAGATGGCCTGGACCTGAGGATCGTCACCTGATGGGCGCATGCGGCTCATGCCGATATCCAGGCGGCCTTCGATCAGTTGCGTGCACTGAGTGCTGGAAGCACCTTCCTCCACATTCAGCTGCACATCCGGGTACTTCGAGCAGAACGCCTGGATGGTATGGCTGAAGGTGTCCGACAGGGCGATCGAACTGGCATAGCCGACCGTCAGTTGGCCGGCCGAACCCGCCGCCAGCTTGCTGGTGATCGCCGTGGTCAGGTCGACCTGTTCGAGCACGCCGCGGGCGTAGGGCAGCAGGTGACGGCCCGCGGTGGTAAGGCTGACGTTGCGCGTGCTGCGGTCGAACAGGCGAAACCCGAGCTCCGTCTCCAGTGCCGATATCTGTCGGGTCAGCGGCGGCTGGGCCATGTGCAGGCGCGCTGCCGCTCGGCCGAAGTGCAATTCCTCGCTGACCACCAGGAAACAGCGCAGACGGCGCAAATCCATCATGTTCTTCCTTGAGTATCAATCGGTCGGGAATAGGTATTGGATCCAAAGTTCGTCCTACCTTATAAACCTGTAACAATTTTTTACGAGTGTTTGTATGCGTTTTCCCGCCGATTTCCCCCGAATTGCCCTATTTCTTGGCGGATGTGCCGCATTTCTCAACCTCTATTCCACCCAGGGCCTGCTCACGGAACTGACCCGGGCTTTTCCGGTAACGCTGCGCCAGGCCAGTTGGAGCATTACCGTGACCATTCTCGCGGTGGCCTTGACCGCGCCTTTTGTCGGCTGGCTGACGGCACGCGGCGAACAGCACCGGGTCATCGCCGGGGCGGCGCTGTTGCTGGCGCTGCCTGCATTGTTGGCGGCGTGGGCGGGCAGCTATGGCGAATTCCTGCTGTGGCGCTCGGTGCAGGGGTTGTTCATCCCGATGGTGTTCGCCACCAGCGTGGCCTACATCGGCGTGCGCTGGCAGGGCGGCGCGGTGACCGAAATGACCAGTGTCTATGTTGCCGGCACGATCTTCGGCGGTTTCTGTGGGCGTTTCCTCACCGGCCTGGTCACCGAGCTTGCCGACTGGCGCGTGGCATTGACGGTCCAGGCGGGGCTCAGCCTGGCGGTCGCGCTGGGTATCGCGCTGCTGTTGCCGCGCAACCCGCCCGCAGCCAGGCGCGAGCCGCTGGCGCTTGGCGAACTCGCCAGCAGGCCGTTGCTGGGGGCCTATGCCGTGGGGTTCTGCGTCTTGTTTGCCCAGGTTGCGACCTTCACCTATGTCGGCCTGCACCTGGGCGAAGCCCCGTTTGCCCTGGGCACCGCCGCGCTGGGTGCCATCTACGCCGTGTTCCTGCTGGCGCTGGTGGTGGTGCCGCTGGCCGGACGCCTGAGCAAGGCGCGGCCCCATGCCGACCTGGTGCGGGTGGCCGGTTGCCTGGGCATTGCCGGCTCGGCGCTGACCCTGTCCCCGTCGTTGTGGTTGATCGTGCTGGGCCTGGCGCTCAGCTCCACCGGCGTGTTTCTCGCCCAGGCCGCTGCCAATGCCTTCATCACCGCCCAGGCACCCCGGCAGAAATCCGCCGCGGTCGGCCTGTACCTGAGCTGCTACTACCTGGGTGGCAGCTTCGGCGCCTTCGTGCCCGGCGGGCTGTGGGAACGCTGGGGGTGGGGTGGCTGCGTCGCCCTGATCGTGGTGTTCCAGCTGCTACCGCTGCTGATCGCGCGGGGTAGCTGGCGGGTGGCGCCGGGCCGTGGGTCGGCGGTCCAGCCATTGCAATGAATCGTTTCCTCAACGCGCTACATCATCATCCAACAAGGAAAAGAGTGAGATGACCGTGAGTAACTTGCCGACCGTGCACAGCCAGTTGCTGAATGTGATTGAACCGGTGTTGCAGGAGATGCCTGCCGGCGTGCTGAAACAGGCGCTATGGGATGAGTTCCGCAATCAGGAGGCCGCGCTGGTCGACATCGAGCAGGCGTTCCAGGTGCTGACCTCGCGCCGCCATGACGCCGCGGCGTTGCGCAAGTTCTTCGCCAGCTGGTCGAAGACCAACAATTCGGCCGCCAGCGTCTCCGGCCTGGCCAATCGCCTGACCCTGCTGGCGCGCTCCGAGCAGGGCAGCGCCGCGGCGCAGCAGATCTACCAGGTGTGTGGCAGCCTGCAGCGGATCACCGACGAGGACCTGGGGGCGCTGGGCAACACCTTGCATGCCGACCTGTTCTACAACATGGCCACGCCACTCTGCGGTGACGACCAGTGGCTGCTCAAGGAAAACTGCCTGCCGTCGGCGCAGGCGTTCAAGGACTGGACCGATGCCCGCCGCCTGCGTGATCGCGATCTGCTCCAGGGCCTGCTGACCACGCTTGTGCATGAGGTCTACACCCACGGTGAAGTGGAGTACATCCATCCGCTGTACACCCGCTGGTTCGAGCGCGACATGGGTGTCCCGCCCGAGCAGGTGCGCAAGACCGTGGCCTGGGTCACCGTGCACACTGGGGGGACCGAGAGCAATCATTTCGCCCACGCGGTCGAGGCGGTCGAGGCCTTCGTCAAGGCCATGGGCATCGCGGTGGACAGGACCACGGCCCGCGAAGTCTTTGCCCAGTATCTGCAGCGCAAGGCCGAGGTGATGCGCGACTGCGCCGCCTGCCTGATCTGATCGGCTGAATCCCGCGTGAAAATCGCCTGCCATGTTCCCCGACATGGCAGCGCTTTCGCGCGCCTTGCAAACCGCCTGCGCGGGCAAGGCGGGGAGTATCAATAACGACTGAATCGGTATTGGCATCGGCCACCGACTCCTCAGCAGAATCATAGTGGAACCTAGCCCTGGCGCCTGGTCACTTTCTGACTCATGCAAGTACGCAAGGAACGCCCCATGCAGCTGATCGTCTTCTGTCCCCCCAAGATCATTCTCCAGCACAGCGCGCAAAGCTGGGCCGACGCGCTAGGGCCGGGAGGCATGCTGCTGAGCTGCAACTCCCGCGCCCAGGAAATTACCGCGCACCTTGGCGAACAAGTGGCGTACCGGTTGTTCGACTATTTCAACGACAACGCGCTGGTCGAGGTGGATGTCCATGACATGGCCCGCGAGATGCGCGATCCGCTGTGCGTGGCATTGGCCGAGATCGACGTGCTGCGGGTGGCGCGCATCAATGACCGGCTGGGTGTCAGCCAGGGCGCCGAGGGGCGCGCGATGTTCTATCGCGACAAGTTCTTCATGAAGCAGCGGGCCCGCGACCGTGGTTTCGCCGTCGCCGACATGGCGCCGCTGACCCACGCCACCGGGGCGATCCAGTTCAGTGAGCAGCACGGCTTCCCGGTGGTGGTCAAACCGCGCGATGGGCGTGGCTCGAACGGCGTGGAAGTGCTCAGGGACCTGCCGCAGCTGCGCCAGTGGCTGGCCGCGCGCGGCGCCACCACCTTCCACAACCTGATGATCGAGCGCTACGTGCGGGGCAGCCACTACATCGTCAACGGCCTGTACATCGACGGCAAGCCGATCCTGGTGTCGCCGGTACGGGTGATGACCTCGGCGCTGGATTTTCTCGGCGGCAAGGCCCACGACCTGCACATGCTCGATGCCAGCAATCCGATGCGCGACAAGCTGGTGCGCTATGCCCGCGCGCTGGTCGAGGACGTGCTGCCTTCCGAGCCGACCCTGCTGTTCCACCTCGAACTGTTCGTCACCGACGCGGGCGAGATCGTCCTGTGCGAAATCGCTTCGCGGCTGGGTGGGGTGTTCTTCAACCAGGAGATCAGCCATGCCTGGGGCCTGGACCCGCGCATGAGCTTCCTGCGCGCGCTGCGCGATCCCGAGTACCGTCCGGCGGCCATGATCGAGCCGCGGCAGATGGTCGGGCACATCAGCATTCCACCGCGGGTCGGCCTGTTGCGCGAGGTGCCGAGCGACTGCCCGCTCGACGGCGTGCTGGAGTACCGCATCTCGGCGAGCAGGATGACCGCCTACCGGTCGATGGAGTTCACCAATTCGGAAATCCTCAACGCCATCGTCGCCGGGCGCAACGAGCGTGAACTGCAATTGCGCCTTGGCGAAGTCGAGCGTTGGTTCCACGAAAGCTGCGACTGGGCGGGCAACGAAGCGGCCGCCGTCTAGCCGCTGATCCGTCCCGTTCCTCCATCACTTTTGCTGACCGTGCCGCCAGTCGGGACGGTCATGCCTGCAGACAGGTGACGATGCCATGAAACCTTTGATCGAGAGTCTCATCCCCATTCCGGTCGCGGCTCTGGGCGCCTGGTTGGGATATCTCACCGGGCTGCCGCTCGGTGAACTGATCGGCGCCATCTGCGCAGTCACGGCACTGAGCAAGTGGGGCGTGCGCATGCGCATGCCGTTTCCGTTCGTGGCCACCGTGCAGTTGCTGCTCGGTATCAGCGTCGGTTCCACGGTCACCGCCTCGATGATGCACGAGCTCACCGACGTCAGCATCCTGCTCGGGCTGCTGGTGTGCATGACCACGCAGATCCTGGTGGGCTACAACTGGCTGCGGCGCATGGAAAAGTGGGGCCATATCGAAAGCCTGCTCAGTGCCATCCCGGGTGCCATGGCGGCGGTGATGACGGTGTCGGGGGAAGAGGGGCCGGCCTCCGGGCGCATCGCTTTCGTGCATATCGTGCGCCTGCTCGCGCTGCTGCTGGTGGTCACCCTGATCGCCGGCGGCCATGGCGACAGCGCGGCGCATGCGGCGGGAACCCTGGGCGACTACCTGCGCATCGTGCCGGTCGCGGTCGTCGCGGTGGTTGCCGGCTACTTGCTGGAGCGTCTGGACGTGCCTGCGCCCTACATGCTGACCGGGCTGGTGTGCGCCGCCGCGGTGAACATCGGCATGCCCCAGTTCAACCTGCATGTGCCCGACCCGGTGGCGATGGTGGCGTTGATCCTGCTGGGTGGCTTGATCGGCATCCGCCTGCGCGACATCACCCTGGGGGACGTGCTGCGATACGTGCGTGCGGGTCTGGTGGTGACCACGCTGACGTTCTGCACCACCTTGCTGGTGGCCGCGCTTGCCGCCCAGCTCACTGGCAAACCCTTCCTCGCGCTGTTCATGTCCTGGGTACCGGGCGGGGTCGAGGTCATGACCGCGGCAGCGCTGTTGCTCAAGCTCGACCCAGCTTTCGTCATGCTCAACCACGTGGTGCGCATGTCGATCATTCATATCTCCCCGGCGTTCCTGCCCAAGCGGCTGCTCCAGCCCGAGCCGGCTGCCGACTCACCGCGCAACTGAACCTTCGATCACAAGGACTCGATCTCGATGACCGCTGCAATCGCCATTCATGATCCGACCCTGCGCGACGGCAACCATGCCGTCTCCCATTCGTTGAGCCTGGAAGATATCGCCGCCTATTGCCGTGCAGTCGACGGCTGCGGCCTGAGCGTGGTCGAGGTGGGCCATGGCAACGGCCTGGGGGCATCGTCCCTGCAACTGGGCCTGGCCCGCCACGCCGACACCGAGATGCTCGAGACCGCGCGCGCCAACCTCAGTCGCACGCGCCTGGGCATCCATATGATTCCAGGCTTCGCCAGGCTCGATGATATCGATACCGCGTTGCGGATCGGTGTCGAGGTGTTGCGCATCGCCTCCCATTGCACCGAGGCGAGCGTGACCGAAAGCTATATCGAGCATGCCCGCGCCAACGGTGCCTATGTGCATGGCGTGCTGATGATGTGCCACATGGCCAGCCCCGAGCGCTTGCTCGAGGAGGCGACTAAACAGCAGGGCTATGGTGCCAACGCCATCGTGCTGATGGACTCGGCGGGCCACCTCGATCCGGACAGCACCCGTGAGCGCATTGCCTTGCTAAGCAGCGAACTGTCGATTCCGGTGGGCTTCCATGGCCACAACAACCTGGGCCTGGCCATCGCCAACTCACTGGCTGCGGTCCAGGCCGGGGCGACCATCGTCGACGGCTGCATGCGCGGCTTCGGCGCCGGCGCCGGCAACACCCAGCTGGAGACCCTGTGCGCCGTGCTGGAGCGCTACCGCTTCGCCACCGGCGTGGACATCTTCGCCCTGTGCCGCGCCATCGAACAGCTGGAGAGCATCGCCCCGGTCAGCACGCCCACGGTCGTCAAGACCGCCAACCTGATCAGTGGCTTGTACGGCGTGTGCAGCGGTTTCGAGAAACATGTCGCGCGCGCCGCCAGCGAGTTCGGCGTCGAACCACGGCGAATCTACGAAGCCCTGGCCCAGTGCAACGCGGTAGCCGGCCAGGAAGACCTGATCATCTCGGTGGCCAGCCGCCTTTCCCAACCTTCCGTTGCCTGACCCTGGAGTGCGTTCATGTCCCTGAAAACCGCCATTATCGGCAGCGGCAACATCGGTTGCGACATCCTGTGCAAGGTCCTGGCCCACCCTGACCTGGACTGCACGCTGGTCGCCGGACGTTCCCCGCACTCCGCGGGCCTGGCCTTCGCCCGGGAGCGCGGGGTCGCCACCACCGCCGATGGCATCGAAGGCCTGTTCGCCCGGATCGGCGAGTTCGACCTGGTGTTCGACGCCACCTCGGCCGCCGACCATGAGCGCCACGCGCCACGCCTGATCGAGGCCGGCAAGGTGATCATCAACCTCACCCCGGCGGCCCTGGGCCAACTGTGCGTGCCTTCGCTCAACGGCCTGGAGCTGACCGGGGCGAGCAACGTCAACATGATCACCTGTGGGGGGCAGGCCTCGATTCCGCTGGCCGCCGCCATCGCCCGGGCCAACCCGGCGGTGCGCTACATCGAGGTGGTGTCGTCGATCAGTGCCGAAAGCGCAGGTCCCGCCACCCGTCGCAACCTGAGCAACTACATCACCACCACCGAACAGGCGCTGCGGCGCTTCACTGGCTGTGGTCAGGTCAAGGCAATCCTCAACATCAACCCGGCCAAGCCCAATGTCTACATGCAGACGGCGGTCTCGGCACTGATCGCCCAGGCCGACCTGGCCGCTACCCGTCACGAGGTGGAGCGGGCCGTGGCGCTGGTGCGCGAGGCCGTGCCGGGCTACGAGGTGATCGTCGACCTGCACTACAGCGAAGGTCGCCTGTTCACCATGGTGCGGGTCGAGGGAGCGGGGGACTACCTCGATCCAAGTGCCGGCAATCTCGACATCATCACCGCGACGGCCACCCACATGGCCGCGCTCATGGCGCGTGGCCACACGGCCGTGCGCGCCGCCTGAAACGGACTTCTGGAGAATCCTGCATGCCTACGCTTTCAGCAGACCTGGAATTCGCGCGATTCTGTCCGATCCTCGGGGTGGCGCAGAAGGTCAGGGAGGCGCCGCAGCCGGTCATCGACCTGGGTGTCGGCGTGCCCGGCTTCCTGCCGGCGCCCCATATCGTCGAGGCGGCAGTGCGGGCGGCCCATGAGGACACCGGCGGCTATGGCGCCAGCCGTGGCGACCCGGCATTGCTCAAGGCCTACCTGGGCTACCTGCGGCGCCTTGGCCACGCGCATTTCGACGAACGCAACCTGGTCGCCGGCCTTGGCGCCAAGCACCTGCTGTTCAGCGTGCTGCGGGCGATCATCCGCCCGGGCGACAAGCTGCTGGTGTCGACCCCGTGCTGGCCGACCTACTTCGATATCGCCGATCTGGTCGGGGCGGGCGTCGTCGATGTGCGCTGCACCGCGCACAGCGGCTACAAGATGTCCCCCCAGGCCCTGGAACAGGCGCTCGACGAACAGGTGCGGGTGGTGCTGCTCAACTCCCCCGGCAATCCTACGGGTGCCGTGTACTCGGTCGAGGAACTCCAGGGGCTGGCGCAAGTGCTGCGCAAACATGACGTCTGGATCATTTGCGATGACGTCTACCAGCGCTTCGTCTACGGCATGGACCACTGTCCCGACCTGCTGACGGTGGCGCCGGATCTGGCCGGGCGCATCATCAAGATCGACAGCGTCTCCAAGCTCTATGGCATGCCGGGGTGGCGGGTCGGCTTGCTGGCGGCGGACCGGCGGATCGCCGACGCGGTCACCACGCTCAACTCCAACTCGATCTCCAACCTGCCGGCCCCCGCGGCGGCGGCGGCGACGGCGGCGCTGGAGGGTGACCAGGCGTTCTCCATCGCTGCCCGGCAGCGTCTTGCCGGGCAGCGCCAGGCCTTGCTCGAGGTGCTGCGCGGTGCGCCGTTGCTGCGCTTCTGCGAGCCTGCCGGAGCGTTCTACCTGTTCCTCGATATCGGCCAGGCGCTGGGTCGGTCGTTCCACGGGCAGGTGATCGGTGATGACGAGTCGTTCTGCGACGTACTGCTCAGGGACTTCGGCGTTGCCCTGATCCCCGGCAGTTTCTTCGGCGCGGCGGGGCATGCCCGGCTGTCGTATTCCGGCGAAGCCGGCAAGGTCCTGGCCGGTGCCGAGCGCATCAAGGCCTTCCTGGGCGAGCTCGCCTGAGGCTGGAACGCAATCCGTGGACAGGGAAGCATTACTGGAGAGGGACGCACGTTGATGAAAAACACCTTTGCAATCGTCGGCTGCGGCGCGACGGCCATCGCCTTCCTGCAACGCCATCTGGACCGCGTGGCCGCCGGCAGCGCGCCGGCAGGCGTCATCCACCTGTTCGAGAAGCGGGATGATTTCGGACGCGGCGCGGCCTACGAGGCCGACCTGGAGAGCAACCTGCTCAACACCAGGACCGGCCTTATCACGCCATACCCGCATCTGCCCGGGCATTTCCTGCAGTGGTTGCAGCAGAGCCCGCAGGCCTGGCGCCGCGCGTACCCCGATTTTCGTCCCGAGGCGGACGGATTCGCGCCTCGGGCCCTGTTCGGTATCTACCTGCAGCACCAGCTCAAGCAGATCGTGCTGCGCGGCGCGACCCTGGGTTGCCAGCTGGTGCAATTGCAGGCGGAGGTCTGCGCGATCGACCTGATCGATGGCGTGGAAACCCTGCGCACCCGCTGCGGCCTCAGCCTGCCGACCGGCAAGGTCGTGCTGTGCTGTGGGCCGCTGGGCAAGAAGCCGGAGCCGTCCGGCGACCCGCGGGTGCTGGATACGCCGTATCCGGTTTCCCGCCTGCTGCGCGTGGTGGCGCCCCACGAGCGGGTGGCGGTGGTCGGCGCACGGCTGAGCGCCATCGACACCGTCATAGCCCTGATCGAACGGGGGCATCGAGGCCCCATCCGCATGCATTCGCGCAGTGGTTACTTTCCCGTGGTGCGGGGGACCCAGGAGCCGGTCACGCTGCGCTACCTGACCCGTGAAGGGCTCCATGCGCTGGTGGCGCAGAACGGCCGCCTGCAGATCAGCGACCTGGTCGGCCTGTTCCGCAAGGAGCTGGCTTTCCAGGAGCCGGGCAAGGCCAGCGCGGTGATCCCCATGCCCGCGCCGCCGGCCGACATCGCCGGTTTCATCGAGGCTGAACTCGAGCATGCCCGCTCAGCGCGGACCTGGCAGGCGATCCTCTATGCCACCAACGGTTTCGTCGAGGATATCTGGCAGGCACTGGACGATGCCGCGCAGGCGCGTTTCCTGCGCGAGTACTTCAGCTTTTTCATGGCTTATCGGGTGTCCATCCCGGCGCAGAATGCGCGCAAGATCCTCAGCTACCTGCGCAGTGGCCAGCTGGAGTTCGTCGCCGGTCCGTTCGCCGCGCCGCAGCGGGGCGGCGATGGGCTGGTCCTGCAGGGCAGCGGCTGGCGCCATGTCTACGACCGGCTGATCCATGCCATCGGCTCTCCGCGCGACGCCGACCTGCTCGACTCACCGTTGCTCGCCACGCTGCTGGAAAACGGCACGGTCACCCGTCACCCGCAGGGGGGGATCTGCATCGAGCCGACGAGCTATCGCGTGCAGGGCCGGACCGGCAGCACCCGGCAGATCCATGCGGTGGGCGAGCTGACGGTCGGCCAGTTCTTCTTCACCTCCGCGTTGGACATCAATGGTCGCCACGCCGCCAGCTGCGCCGATGGGCTCGACTGGAAGCAGGGCGTGCGCGCGGTCGGGCGTGTGGAGGAGCATGTCTGAGCTATCGTTGCCGGGGCACCTTTGACCGGCAACTTCACAGGATGAACCATGACCTACCGATTCGAACGCATTCTGCTGACCAACGACGATGGCATCGACGCGCCCGGCCTGGCCGTGCTGGAACAGGTGGCGGCCAGGCTGGCCAGGGAGGTGTGGGTAGTGGCGCCGCACCGCGACCAGAGCGGCACCTCCCATTCGCTGAGCCTGCACGCGCCGCTACGGCTCAGCAACCATGGCGAGCGGCGCTTCGCCGTCACCGGCACGCCGGGTGACTGCGTGGCGCTGGCGCTGGGGCATCTGCTCAAGGACGCCAGGCCTGACCTTGTGTTGTCCGGTATCAACCGTGGGGCGAACCTGGGCACTGAAACCGTATTCTCCGGAACGGTCGGCGCGGCGATGACCGGGCTGCTGCTGGGGGTACGCTCGATCGCACTCAGCCAGGCCTACAGCGATCGCGACGCGGTACCCTGGGACATCGGCCTGAACCTGGCGCCCGAGGTGATTCTCGGCGTGCTGGATATGCCGTGGCCGGTCGATGCCTGCCTCAACGTCAACTTCCCTGATTGTGCCCTGGAGGCCGTCCGGCCGTTGAAGGTGACGCGCCAGGGTGTCGGGCCGTTGAACAGCGTCTCGGTGCGTACCGAGGTCGACCCGCGACACTTCGAGTACCACTGGTTGCAGATGAACAATCACCGCACCGAGGATGAGCCCGGCAGCGAAATGGCGGAACTGGCGCGTGGCCATGTCACGGTGACGCCGTTGCAGTTCGAGCGCACCCATGGCGCTGTGGAACAAGCCATGTCTGATTGATTGGCGGGGCTGCAGACGCGCTATCGCCTAGGCAATCGCGGTTTCATGCAGGCAGCGCCACACCACCCCGCGGTCGCTGCATTCGAGCAAAGCCAGCGACCAGCGCGCCTGCGCCATGCCCTGCGAACGGTGGGTTTCCTTGTAGCGCATCGCCACATTCAACCCGGCCTGCCACACCACTTGCACATCGCTGATCGTGATCTGCAATCCTGGCCTGGTCCCGGCGGCCCCCTTGAACAATTGCTCGACCTGCGGGCGGCTCACGAGCGTGCCTGTCGTACCGACCATGCTGAAATCATCGGCGAACACCGCCATCAGCCCGCCGAGCACCGACTGGGTTTCGGCCACCGGGCGGGTGAAGACCATCTGGATCAGTTCGTGGACGTGGTGGATGCTGCGTTCGGCGCGGGCAATCGCGTGTTCAGGCATGGGCATGGTTCTCCTTGGGCAGTGTGTTCAGTGACAGCAGCGGCGTCAGCCCCAGCAGCGCGGCCAGGGTGAAGGTCAGGTGATAGGCTGCGGGCGGACTCAGGCCTACCAGCAACAGGTTGAAAATCATCAGCAGCGAGGCGGCGCCGACGCTGAAGGCCATCTGCCGATTGAGGTTCCACAGCACGCTGGCCTGCTGCATCCGCTCGCCGCTGAAGTCGAGCAGCGCGGTGGTCTGGGCGGTGTTGGCGCCGATGCCGCCGCCAATGCCCATCAGGCCGTAGGCCGCAATCAGCACGGCGCTATCGGTCTGCGTGTCGACCATGACCAGCAGGCCGATACCCAGGCTGTGCAGGAGCAGGCCGAGCAGCAACAGTCGGGCGGCACCGACGCGGTTGTAAAGCCGGCCGGCCAGCAGCATGGCGGCGAAGGCCCCGGCGGCATAGACCAGCATGAACAGGCCGGTGGCCTGGGCGCTCAGGCCCAGCACCTCCTGCAGGTAGAAGATGTTCAGCAGGTTGACCCCGGTGAACACCCCGGGGATCGCATGGTAGACCTGCATCGAGACCCGCAGGCGAGGGCTGCCGAGCAGTTTCAGCTCGATGATGCCCCCGGCCGAGCGTTGGTAGTGGGCGCGGTAGAGCAGGGCGCAGGACAAGCCGGCCAGCAGGCAGGCGATGGCCAGCGTGATGCCATGGCCGGCACCGTACAGCGACAGGCCCAGCAGCAGGCAGGCGAGGGCGGCGCTGACCAGCAGCAATCCCTTGAAGTCCGGGCGCGGCGCTGCCGGGGCCGGTGTCTGGTCAATCCAGGCCCAGGCCAACGCCGCCGTCAGCAGGGCCAGCGGAATGTTGCAGTGGAAGACCCACGGCCAGCGGCCATGGTCGACGATCATTCCGCCGAGGGTGGGTGACAGCGCCGGCGCCAGCAGCGCCACCGCCATCACCAGGGTGGACACGCGGGCGCGCTCCGGGCCCTGGAACCGCTCGAAGGTCAGCGCTTGCCCCACCGGGATCAGCAAGCCACCGGCCATGCCCTGGAGCAGGCGCCAGGTGATCAGCCCGGCGAAGCTTGCGGCTTCGCCGCAGCCCCACACGGCCACGCTGAACCCCAGCATGGCGGCGCACAGCAGGCGCCGCGCGCCCCAGCGGCTCGCCAGCCAGGTGCTCACCGGCACAGCCAGGGTCAGCCCGAGCATGTAGGCGTTGCCGACCCAGGCGCTGCTGGTGTTGCCAATGGCGAACTCGGCCGCGATCCGTGGCAACGCCACGGTCGGCATGAACAGGTTGATGCAGTCGATGAAAAAGCCCATCAGGAAGATCGTTGCCACGCGATACCGGTACGTCATTGCCACTCCTTTTCGGCGCGCAGCGTAGGTGCCGTGGACTGTCCCTGTCGATGTCGCTACCCTTGAAACTCTGTTTGATGGAAGTGAACAATGCCGCGCACGGCCCTCCACACCCAGCTCAACCGGGTGCAGACGTTTCTGGCGGTGGTCGATTTCGGCTCCTTTACCAAGGCGGCGGACTTTCTCGGCATCAGCAAAGCCATGGCCAGCCAGCACGTCAAGGCACTGGAGCAGGCGCTGGGCGTGACGCTGCTGGCGCGCAGCACCCGCGCCGTCGCCCCGACCGAAACCGGCCAGGGCTTCTACGACGATTTCAAGGTGATCGTCAGCGACGTCGAAGGCGCCTTCGACAGTGTGCTGCGTCGGCACAACGGCGTATCGGGCAGGCTGCGCATCAGTACCACCGGGGAGTACGGCGAGCGCTTCATCCTGCCGCTGATCCCGCTGTTCGCCGAGCGCTACCCGGCGCTGTCGATCAGCTACGAGACCGACTCGTCGCTGAGCGACCTGATTGCCGAACGGCTCGACCTGGTGGTGCGCCTCGGCGCCCTAACGGACTCGAACCTGCGCAGCCGCAAGCTGGCCGACTACGACATCCTGCTGGTGGCCTCACCGGCGTTTCTCGCTCGTCATGCCATCTCCGAGCCCGCGGACCTTGCGGATGTGCCCTGGATCGCCAACAGCAACCTGCACAGCCCGACCAGCTGGACCTTGCACGGCGCGCGGACGGGCAGCGTGAGCGTGGTGGGCAGGGCGGCCTACCAGTCCAATGCGTCCCACGCCATCCGCGCGATGGCCTGCGCCGCGCTGGGCGTGGCGGTGCTGCCCGCCTGGCTGGTCGAGGAGGATCTGGATGCCGGCAGGTTGCGGCGGGTGCTGCCGGACTACAGCCTGCCGGCGCAGCCGATCAGCGTGGTCTACCCCAACGGCAACCAGGTGCCGCACAAGACCCGGGTATTTATTGATTTCCTGTGCGAGCACCTGGGCCGCTAAGGCTCCAGGCCGATACCGCGCAGGATGACGCCGGTGACGGTCTGCACCGCCTGCTCGAACGCCAGGTCGGACAGCGGCTCGCCGCCATTGAGCAGGTTGACCTGGTAACCAAAGTCGGCGTAGTGCTGGGTCGCGGCCCAGATCATGTACAGCAGCGCCGAGGGCTCCACCGGCAGGATGCGTCGGTCCTCGACCCAGCTGCGGATCTTCGCTTGCTTGAGCTGCGCCCAGGGCACCAGGATTTCGTCCAGGCTGGCGCCGAGCAGCGGGGCGCCATGGAGCATCTCCTCGGCCCAGATCTTCGAGCCCAGCGGCCTTGAGCGCGAGTGGCCCATCTTGGCGCGGATGTAGCTGGTCAGCACCACGCGCGGATCGTCGAAGTGCTCGAAGCACAGGGCGTCCTGCTTCCATACATCCAGCAGGTCCTGCAGCACGGCGCGGTACAGTTCGTCCTTGGTGCTGAAGTAGTAGTGCAGGTTGGAGCGCGGCAGTTGCGCCCGCTCGGCGATATCACCCATGGAGGTGGCGCCGTAGCCCTTGTCGGCGAACACCTGTTCGGCGGCTTGCAGGATCTTCTCGACGTTGCGCCGGCGGATCTCGATCTTGTGGTTGGCCATGGGCTGTCCGTGGTGACCTGAACAGGGCAAGGCTAACAGCTTTGTCGTGCCCGAGGTAAACAGGCCGTGCGTGATCTCCTACAGGTGAGCGCGTCAGCCCTGGCTGTTCGGCAGCACGTTCAATGCCTGGCGACTTGCCTCGCGCAGATCGTGCGCGGACACGCCATCGCGGGCCTGCACGGAAATGCCGTGGAGGAAGGTGGCATACAGGTGGCCGAGAGCCTCGACCTGCGCGTCGGCCGGCAACTGCCCTTGTTCGCGGGCCTGGCGCAGGCGCTCGACGATCGACTCGGTGCGCTGCCGGCGGTGCCCGGACAACCACTCCTGGACGGCCAGGTTGTCCGGCGCCACGCCGCTGGCGGCGCTGACCACCAGGCAGCCCCTGGGCTCGTCGGCGCGGGTATAGGTGCTGATGGCGTCCTCGAACATTTGCGCCAGGGCCTGGTGGATATCCGGCAGGGCCAGGGCGCGGTCAGCGAAGCCACCCTCGGCTGACTCGTACAGGGCCACGGCCTCCTCGAACAGTTGCTGCTTGCTGCCGAAGGCCGCGTAGATGCGTGCGGAGGCGATGCCCAGCGCGGACACCAGGGCCGACATCGAGGTGCCTTCGTAGCCATGTTCCCAGAACAGCCGCATCGCCTTGCGCAGCGCCTGTTGCTTGTCGAATTCCCGAGGTCGCCCTGCCATCGCTCGCCTGCCTGAATACGCAAAACGCGCATTCTAGCCAATTTGCGATTGACGGGCAGCGTCGTTCGATCCTATTGTTTGTCGATCAACAAACAATAGGATGACATCATGCGAACACTCAAGGGACCGAGCCTGCACCTCGCGCAGTTCAGCAGTGACAAACCGCCGTTCGACAGCCTGGACAGCATTGCCGACTGGGCCGCGGGGCTTGGCTTCAAGGGCTTGCAGGTGCCGGCCTGGGATGCCCGGCTGTTCGATCTGGAACTGGCCGCGCAGAGCACGGGCTATTGCGATGAGATCAAGGGCCGGCTGGCCGAGCGCGGCTTGCAGGTCAGCGAGCTGACCACCCACCTGATCGGCCAACTGGTCGCCGTGCACCCGGCCTACGACCCGATGTGCGACGCCTTTGCCCCGGCCGCGTTGGCCGGGCACCCAGCGGAACGCACCGCCTGGGCGATCGAGCAGATGAAACTGGCGGCGCGGGCCAGCCGCAACCTGGGCCTGGACGACATGGGCACGTTCTCCGGCGCGCTGGCCTGGCCCTACCTGTTCCCGTTCCCGCAGCGCCCCCAGGGCCTGGTCGAGGCCGCTTTCGAGGAGCTGGCGCGGCGCTGGCGGCCGATCCTCGACTGCTGCGACGAGCAGGGCGTCAACCTGTGCTTCGAGATCCACCCGGCCGAGGACCTGCACGACGGCACCAGCTTCGAGCGTTTCCATGCCCTGGTGGGCGAACACCCGCGCTGCCGCATCCTCTTCGACCCCAGCCATTTCGTCCTGCAGCAGCTCGACTACCTGGCCTACCTGGACCTCTACCACCCGTTGATCCGCATGTTTCACGTCAAGGACGCCGAGTTCAATCCGAGCGGTCGGCAGGGCGTGTACGGCGGCTACAGCGATTGGACCGAACGTGCCGGGCGCTTCCGCTCGCTGGGCGATGGCCAGGTGGACTTCAAGGCGATTTTCGCCAAGCTGGCGCAATACGACTTCGCCGGCTGGGCGACCCTGGAGTGGGAGTGCTGCCTGAAGAGCCAGGAGGACGGCGCCCGTGAAGGCGTCGAGTTCATCAACCGCCATATCATCCAGGTCACCGACCAGGTGTTCGACGACTTCGCCGGCGCGCCGATCGACCCCCGGCAGATCCAGCGCATGCTGGGCATCGACAAGGAGGTACGGGTATGAGCTTGTCCGTCGAGTCCTTGGGTGATGCCTTCGAGCATGTCTATGTGCAGGTACAGGGCCAGCGTCTGCACTGTGTCGTGGCCGGTGCGGGCGAGCCGGTGCTGTTGCTGCCGGGCTGGCCACAGACCTGGTACGCCTGGCGCCATGTGCTGCCGATCCTGGCTGCGCGCGGCTTTCGCGCCATCGCCATCGACCCGCCGGGGCTGGGGGACTCCGACCGTCCCGAGCAGGGCTACGACACCGGCAACGTCGCCCGTGTGCTGCATGCCGCCATGACCCGGCTGGGGCATGAGCGTTACCACTTGGTCGGCCACGACGTGGGGATGTGGGTGGCCTATGCCATGGCCTGCGACTTGCCGCAGGCGGTCCGTTCGTTGACGGTGGCCGAGGCGGTGATTCCCGGCCTGGCCGAGGCGCCGCCGATCTTCGTGGCGCCGCAGGAGAACATCTTCCTCTGGCATTTCCTGTTCAACCAGGTGCGCGACCTGCCGGAGTTCCTGATCGCCGGGCGCGAGGAGGGCTACCTCAACTTCATGTTCGATCGCTGGGCGGTGCGCCGGCACGCGGTGGCGGCGGATGTCTATATCCGCGCCTACGCCTCGCCGGGCGGAATGCGGGCGGGCTTCGCCTATTACCGGGCGATCCCCGAGACCATCCGGCAGAACCTCGAACGCGCCAGGACGCCGCTGCCCATGCCGGTGCTGGCGATCGGTGCCGAGCATGCCACGGGTGATGCGCCGCTGCTGACGATGCAGGGCCACGCCGACTCGGTGCGCGGCGTGATCCTGCCGGGTTGTGGGCACTTCGTCATGGAGGAAGCGCCGGTGTCGTTCAATGAGCACCTGCTGGCGTTTCTGGAGGAGGTCGAGCTCAACCGCTGATCGCGGTCCTTGCCCTGGCGGCGTCGGTCACCACCTGCGGCCGGCCGGCGCGCGATACAGCCAATTTGCGCTGCTCGTACTCCTCCAGGCTCAGGCCCTGACGCTGCAACGCTTCGAGTTGCAGCTGGCGGGCTTCCTCGGCGGTATAGGGGCGCAGCTCGGGATGACTGGCACAGCCGCTCAGCACGGCGATAGCCAGGGCGGCGAGGAGGAGGCGGGCGGTGGTGTTCATCGGGGCGGTTCCGTGAGCCTGGGATTCGAGGGTGTCGAATCGATGAGCTCAGGTTATTGGCCACGTCGATGCTTTGGAAATTGCTGCGCTCGATAGTGACTATCGAAGCACACGCATACCCTGTAGGAGCGGGCTTGACCCGCGATGAGGCCAACCCAGTAAAGGCTGGTGTTCGCAGAACAAACCCGTTCCTACAGTCGGCAGGTCAGAACCGGTAATTGACACTGGCCTCAAGGGTTCGTGGCGCACCCGGGGTAATCAGGTCCACTGAACCATGGGCAGAGGCGTAGTAGTCGCGGTCGAAGGCGTTCTTCAGGCGCAATGCCGCATCCCAGTGCTGCACGCTGTACAACAACGCGGCATCGAAGGTGGTGTAGCCGGGCATCACCACGTTGTTGTCCAGCGCGGTGTAGCGCTCGTCGACGTAGTTGGCGCCGGCGGCCACGCGCCATTCGGGGGTGAGGGTGCGCACCAGCCAGACGTTGGCGCTGTTGCGTGGTGTCAGGGTGGGCACCTGGCCTTCGTTGGCGACGCCGTTGGTCTTGCTGTTGGACTTGGTGATCTCGGCATCCAGATAGGCGTAGCCGGCATAGATCTGCCACTTGTCGCTCAACTGGCCGCTGAGGGTGGCCTCGAAGCCGTCGGTGCGTTGTTCACCGGCCAGGATGGTGAGGTTGGGATTGCTCGGGTCGGCGGTCTTCATGTTGGTGCGTTCGAGGCGGAACACCGCAGCGGTCAGCGAAAGGCGACTGTCGAGCAGGTCCCACTTGGCGCCCATCTCGTAGTTGGTGGTCTCCTCTGGTTCCAGGCCGGCATTGGTCGGCGATACCGCGAACACCTCGCCCGAAGGCTGGTAGCTGCGGCTGACCGACACGTAGTAGGACTGCACCTGGTCAGGCTGGTAGACCAGGCCTGCGCGTGGGCTCCAGGTCTTGTCGGTGCGGTCGAGGTCGACGTTCTGCACCCGGGCGTCGTTGTACTCCTGGCCGAAGATGTCGTAGCGCACGCCCAGCAGCGCCTTCCACTGCGAGGTCAGTTCGATCAGGTCCTGCACGTAGAAGCCGCTGGTCTGCTGGTAGTTGGTACCTTCGGAGGACAGGTTGGCGGCGTGTTCCGGCACTGCCACCAGGGCGTCGCGGTACACCGGCACGCGGGCGACGTTGTTCTGGCTGTAGACACGCTGGTATTTGTCCTGGAAACCCACCTCCACGCCATACAGCAGGTTGTGCTGCATGCCGGCCAGTTGCGCCTGCTGCTTGAGCTCGGTCTGGTTGAACACCCCGGACTCGTCGCGGGCCACGTTGCCGCGATTGAGCTTGACCAGCAGTTCACCGTCGGGCGCGGTGACGAAGCGTGTCGGGCTGCTGTCGGCCAGGGTGTTGTTGCGGTCCAGGTCGTAGCGGTAGTAGCGGCTGGTGTTGGTCAGGGTGAGCGCGTCGTTGATGCGGTAGTCCAGGCTGGCGGTAAACGAGAACACTTCGCTGCGTGCATAGTCCTGGGACGCGTTGCCCGAACCGAAACGCTTGTCGCGGCTGACGTCTACCGGACGGTTGCCCAGCGCGGGGATGCCGAAGTCGATCAGGCGCTTGTCGTACAGGTAGGTGGCGCCGAGGTTCAGTTCCAGGTCGTCGGACAGCTTGAAGTAGGCCGACGGCGCAATGGCCTTGCGGTCGATGTAACCGTCGTCGCGGAAAGTGTCGCTGTCTTCGAAGGCGCCGGTGACACGATATGCCTGATTGCCCTGCGGGTCGGCCCAGCCGCTGTCGAACTGGGTGCGGCGCTTGCCTTCGCTGTCGAAGCTCACGCCGACTTCCTGCTTCGGTGCGAAGCCAGGCTTCTTGCTGATGCTGTTGATCAGGCCTCCCGATGAACCACGGCCATAGAGCACGGCGGCCGGCCCCTTGATGACCTCGACCCGCTCGATGTTGGAGAGGTCTCGGAAGTACAGGGCGTCGTCGCGCACACCGTCGATGTACATGTCGCCAATGGCGCTGAAACCGCGGATGGTCACCTGGTCGCGCTGGCCATCGCCGTTGGACAGGCCAACTCCGGGCACGTTTTTGAGTACGTCTTCCATGGATTGGGCGCCCTGGTCCTTGATCACGCTCTCGGGCACCACGTTGACGGTCTGCGGGATGTCGCGCAGCGGGGCGTCGATCTTCAACGCACTCTTGCTCTCACTGGCCTTGTAGCTCTGCTGCTCGTAGGCGCTGGTCACCGAGGTCGCCGGCAGGGCGAGCGGATCCTTATTTTCAGCATGAAGGGCAGGGGTGACCAGCAGGCCCAGCATCGACAGGGACACTGGGGCAACGGACTTCTTGGCCATCGAATGCGACTCATTTGTTGTTGTGAGGTCGCGAATGGTAATGGTTCGCAAATGTAAAGCAAGTGTAAAGGATACATATTCAGAAAAATATTTTCTGTTGTCGTATGCATCCATATGGATGTCGGGTTGGCGATGCGTTCAGCGCGGCATGTAACCCAGTTGCCAGGCACGTGGAATGAACACCGTCACCAGCGCCAGCAGGCAGGCCAAACCGCAACTGGCCGTCAACGCCTGCAAGCCAAGCCGTTGCTGCAGCCAGGCGCCGAGCGCGGCACCCAGCAACATGCCGCTCCAGGGTACCAGTTGCACTCGCCAGCCATCGCGCCGCTCACCCAGCAGCCAACGTCCCAGGCCACGGCCGAAGCGCGACAGCGCGCCGGTGACGTAGGTCAGGCCGATCGGCAGGCCGTTCACTTGTTCGACCACAGCATTGAGCATGCCCATGGCCAGGGTGGCCGCGATCAGCGCGGGGAAGGTGATCGACGCCGGCCAGGCTGCGGCGAAGGCCAGCAGGGTGGCGACGATCAGCAGCAAGGGCGCGGCGCGCCGGCGCAGGCGCCGGGCCAGCAGGACGCCCAGGGTGTTGCCCAGCACGAAACCGAGGATCGCCAGGGCTAGACGCAGGATCAGCGCCAGGTCCGCCTGGCTGATGGCCACCGCCAGGCGCGTGGTGTTGCCGCTCATGAACGAGACGAAGTCGCCCAGCGCCAGCAGGCCGATGGCATCGGTCATGCCGGCCAGCACCGACAGTCCGGCCACCAGCCCCAGGCCGACCCGTCCGCGCAAGGCCTGCAGGCGAACGCGGCGGGCACTGTGCTGGGAGGAGGCGGTGGGCAGCATGGGACGGGTCTCCGGGGCAGGGGGCTCTGATCTTATACCCGGGCCATGGCCTTGCGCATGGGGATGCAGGACAGTTCGAGGCCAAAGGGCGACTGGTAGGTCGATAACGCGTCGCCGACGTAGCCGCAGTTGCGATAGAACGCGGCGGCGTTGAGGGTGGCATCCAGATGGACCGTTTCCAGGCCCTCGGCCCGGGCGATGCCTTCGAGGTGTTCGACCATCCTGCGGGCGATGCCCCGGCCCATGAACGACGGCAGCACGAACAGCGCGCCCAGCTCGCCGCTGTGCAGGTCGAGCATGCCGGTGGCGGCAATCGTGCCGTCCATGCAGGCAAGGTGGAAATGGTCGGCGACCAGCGCCGCGTAGCCTTCGGTGAACGGTACGTCGGCCCAGGCCTGGGCCAACGCGTCGCCGTAGGCACCGGCGCATTGATGCAGGATTGCCTGGCGGCGGATGGTGTAGGTTTGCAGCGCGTCGTGGCGGCTGGCGCGGCGTATTTCGAGCATGGGTTCCCTCCCGGTTGAGCCCGGATGATAACAAGGGCGTCCGGGAAAACGCTGATTGGCGCGACGCAATGGGATTGTGCTGTTAAATCACCATGGCAGGTCTCATGCTGCGGGCTTCCCGCAAGCACAATGTCGAGGCAGGCAATGGCAATGGATACGCCCGTGGTTATGGTCAATGGCCTGATCGGCTGCCTGGATCACCCGACGTTTCAGCGCACCCTGCGACCCAGGAAGGTGTTTGCCCCGGACCTGCTCGGCTACGGCAGCCTGGACGACACGCCATTGAAATTGATCGACATCGACGCCCAGGTCGAGCACCTGCGGCGGATCCTGCTGGCGCGCAACCTGCCCTATGTGCACCTGCTCGGCCACTCCGTGGGCGGGGTGGTGGCGATGCTGTTTGCCCGGCGCTATCCGGCCAGCGTGGCGAGCGTGATCAGTGTCGAGGGCAATTTCACCTTGAAGGACGCGTTCTGGTCGGCGTCGGTGGCGCGCATGGCCCCAGTCGAGGCCGAGGCGTTGCTGCAAGGTTATCGTGACGATGCCTCTGCCTGGCTGGCCCGCTCCGGCATCATGGCCGATCCTGGGCGCCTGGCCCTGGCGGACCAGTGGCTGGCCCACCAGGGCGCGGGCACGCTGCAGGCCATGGCGCGCTCGGTGGTCGCGGTGACCGGCGTACCCGGCTATCTGACGGAGCTGCGCACGTTGTTCGCCACGAAACCGGTGCACCTGGTCGCCGGCGAACATTCGCGGGCCGGCTGGGATGTGCCGCACTGGGCCGAGGAGCAGGCGGCCAGTTTCACTGTGCTGCCGCGTGTGGGGCACCTGATGATGCTCGAAGACCCGCAAGGCTTCGCCAACGCCATCGCCCGCCTGCTCGACTGACTTCGTTCAGAACGACCCCGTCTGCACCTCGCCGCTGCGCACGTAATGCGCCAGCAGCACCCCCTTGGGCGTGCTGCTTGATTCCACCAGCTTGAAGGCTGCGGCCTGTGCATCGTCACCGAACAGGCGCTTGCCGCGCCCCAGCAGCAGGGGATGGATCAGCAGGCGCAGCTCGTCCACCAGCCCGGCCGCCAGCAGTTGGCGTACCAGTTCACCGCTGCCCTGGGTAAGCAGCGCCGGGCCCTCCTGTTGCTTGAGCGCGCGCACCGCCCCCACCACATCGGTGCCCAACGGGTGGCTGTTTTGCCAGTCGATGGATTCGGGGCGGTGGGTGGCGACATGCTTGGCCACGCCATTGAACAGGTCGGCCAATGGACGATCCGGCGCCTCGGGCACGACTTCTGGCCAGAACCCGGCGAAGATGTCGTAGGTGCGCCGCCCCAGCAGCAGTTCGAACGGTTGGCTGAACAAGGTCTGCATGGCCTGGCCGAAGGCCTCGTCGGCCAACGGCGGGATCCAGCCGCCATGGGTGAAGCCGCCGCTGGTGTCCTCCTGCGGACCGCCGGGGGCCTGCATGACGCCGTCGAGGGTGATGAAGGCGGCGACGATGAGCTTGCGCATGGGATGAATCTCCTCGGGTGGGTGTGCTGGGTAGTCGAACGGGGTTGGCGAGAATCGACAGCAGTGCTGAACGATAGTCAGGGTTCGACGGATGGGGGCACGGGAGGAGAGAACAGGGGGAACGCGGTCACCTGCAGGAACGACTAAAGCCGCTCCTACAGATGGTTCGGCTACAGCCAGTAGGTCACCGCCCACCAGCCCAGGCCGCCCATGACCACGGTGTAGGGCAAGGCCATCCACACCATGCGTCCATAGGACAGCCGCACCAGCGGCGCGATCGCCGAGGTCAGCAGGAACAGGAACGCCGCCTGGCCATTGGGCGTGGCCACGCTGGGCAGGTTGGTGCCGGTGTTGATCGCCACCGCCAGGGTCTCGAAGTGCTCGCGGCTCATCGCGCCATTGACGAACGCCTGCTTGACCTCGGTGATGTAGATGGTGGCGACGAACACGTTGTCGCTGATCGCCGACAGCAGGCCGTTGGCCAGGTACAGCATGCCCGGCTGCTGCTCGCTGGGCAGGGCCAGCACCCAGGCGATCAGCGGGCTGAACAGCTGCTGCTGGTGGATCACCGCGACCACGGCGAAGAACACCACCAGCAACGCGGTGAACGGCATGGCGTCCTGGAACGCGCGGCCCAGGCGGTGCTCGTCGGTGATGCCGGTGAACGCGGTGATCAGCACGATGACCATCAGGCCGATCAGGCCGACCTCGGCGATGTGCAGGCCCAGGCAGACGATCAGGATCAAGGCGGCCAGGCCTTGCACCACCAGGGCGACGCGTTGGGCTGGAGTGCGCGCGGCGTCGTCCTCGGCGGCGTAGGCGGCCAGTACCTGGCGCACGCGCTCGGGCATCAGCGTGCCGTAGCCGAACAGGCGCAGCTTCTCCAGCAGCACGCAGGTCACCAGGCCCGCCGCCAGCACCGGCATCGACACTGGCGCGACCTTGAGGAAGAAGTCGGCGAAGTGCCAACCCATTTCATGGCCGATCAGCAGGTTCTGCGGCTCGCCCACCAGGGTGCACACGCCGCCCAGCGCCGTGCCCACCGCGCCGTGCATCAGCAGGCTGCGCAGGAAGGCGCGGAACTGGTCGAGGTCGTCACGGTGCAACTGTTCGACCTGGTGGTCGCTGTCCAGCGCCGACTCCTCCCGTGGGTTGGTACCCGAGGCGACCCGGTGGTAGACGGCATAGAAGCCCACCGCGGCGCTGATGATCACCGCGGTCACGGTCAGGGCGTCGAGGAACGCCGAGAGAAACGCCGAGAGCACGCAGAACAGCAGGCTCAGCACCGCCTTGGAGCGCACCCCCAGCAGGATCCGCGAGAACAGATACAGCAGCAGCTCCTTCATGAAGTGAATGCCGGCGACCATGAACATCAGCAGCAGGATCACCGGGAAGTTGTGCTGCAGCTCTTCGTACAGGGCCTCGGGCGTGGTCATGCGCAGCAGCAGCGCCTCGACCAGCAGCAGGCCGCCGGGCATCAGCGGGTAGCACTTGAGCGCCATCCCCAAGGTGAAGATGAACTGGATCACCAGCACCCAGCCGGTGACCACCGGGCCAAGGGTTGCCAGCAGCAACGGATTGAGGACCAGGAACAGGCAGATGACGGCCTTGTACCAACGCGGCGACTGGCCCAGGAAGCCGTGGGCGAGGGCGCCGGTCAGGGAACGGGACATGAATTTGTATCCTTTTGATTCAGCAGTGGCGCAAGGTGCCGCATCGCGCCTTGGGGTGCAAGTCATCCAGTCCGGCTTTTGGCACATGTGCAGCCTTGCGGGTGCGCTAAGATCCGGCGTTGTGAATCCTTTTCCCACAGGAGTGCCGCTCGTGACCGAATACACCGCGTTCAAGGTCGAACTGACCGACAACATCGCCCACGTGCAGATCAACCGCCCGGACAAGATCAACGCGATGAACGCCGCCTTCTGGGAAGAGCTGGTCGAGATCTTCCAGTGGGTCGACGACACCGACGCGGTGCGCGTGGTGGTCATCAGTGGTGCCGGCAAGCACTTCTCCTCCGGCATCGACCTGACGATGCTGGCCACCCTGGCGCAGCAGCTGGGCAAGGACGTCGGCCGCAACGCCCGGGTGATGCGCCGCACCATCCTGCGCCTGCAAGGCTCGTTCAACGCCGTGGACAACTGCCGCAAGCCGGTGCTGGCGGCGATCCAGGGCTACTGCATCGGCGGCGCCATCGATATGGTCTCGGCCTGCGACATGCGCTACTGCGCCGCTGACGCGCAGTTCTCGATCAAGGAGATCGACATGGGCATGGCCGCCGATGTCGGCACCCTGCAACGTTTGCCGCGTATCATCGGCGACGGCATCATGCGTGAGCTGGCCTACACCGGCCGCCGGGTCGACGCCCAGGAGGCGCTGCGCATCGGCCTGGTCAACCGCGTCTATGATGACCAGGCGGCACTGCTCGACGGGGTCTTTGCCATCGCCCGCGAGATTGCCGCAAAATCGCCGATCGCCGTGGCCGGCACCAAGGAGATGATCAGCTACATGCGCGACCATCGCATCGACGATGGCCTGGAGTACATCGCCACCTGGAACGCGGCCATGCTGCAGTCCGAGGATCTGCGCGTGGCCATGGCCGCGCACATGAGTAAACAGCAACCGACGTTCGCCGACTGACTGGACAGTGGCGGGCGCCATCAAGGGACCCGAACCATGTCAGCACGCTGGACAACCGCAGTACTCGACCCGCAGATCACCGGGGGGCTGGCCGTCGCCCGCAGCCCGGAGGGGTTCCTGGTGGACGCCAACGGCGCGCTGTTTCCCCGCGACTGGCTCAAGCGCCAGGAGCTGGACGTGTTGTGCGAGCATGGCATCGGCCATTTTGACGGCCAGCCGGTGTTCCTGCTGGAGCTGCGCGGGGCCGGCGAGGTGCCGGGGTGTCACTGGCAGGGGCTGCGCCGGTTCATGCTTGAAGGCGACTTCGATACCTACAAGGTGCTCGGTTACGCCGCGCAGATCGGCACCTGGGCTCGCGAGCACCGCTTCTGCGGCAGTTGCGGCCAGGCCATGACGCAGATTCGCTGGGAGCGGGCGATGTACTGCCAGCCGTGCGACCTGCGTAGTTATCCGCGGATTTCACCGAGCATGATCGTGCTGATTACTCGCGGTGATGAGGTGCTTTTGGCCCGTTCGCCGCGCTTTGTCACCGGGGTCTACAGCACCCTGGCGGGTTTCGCGGAGCCTGGGGAGTCGGCCGAGGATTGCCTGGTGCGCGAGGTGCGTGAAGAGGTGGCGGTCGAGGTCAGGAACATCCAGTACGTTGGTAGCCAGTGCTGGCCGTTTCCGCATTCGATGATGCTGGGGTTTCATGCCGAGTATGCTGGGGGGGAGATTGTCATGCAGGCGGATGAGATCGAGGATGCGCGGTGGTTCAATGTGCATGAGTTGCCGCCTTTGCCGGCGGGGCGGTCGATTGCTCGGTATCTGATTGATCTGTATGTGGCTCGGCGGTTGGGGTTGTCTGAGCCGGTTTTGCCTGCTTGAGTTGGTTTTAGTTGGTTTTAGTTGGTTTTAGTTGGTTTTAGTTGGTTTTAGTTGGTTTTAGTTGGGTTGGTTGGTTGGGGTGTTTGTTTTTGAAGTTGTAGGCGCATTCATTTGCGATGTCGACGCTTATTCACCTTTCCGCCCTTACGGCGGGTTACTTTGGTCTTGGCCAAAGTAACCAAAGCCGTTGCGCTCCATTCATCCGGCCCTCCGCTTCGCTCCGGGTTCCCTCACTCCGGCCTTGCTCCCGGGAGGACCGCGCTGCAGGGCCCATCCTGGGCCCCAGCGCTTGACGGGCATCCATGCCCGTCACCTCCCTCCGCAAGACCTCCGTTCGGCCTCCTGAAGTCGCGAAGTTACGAGCGGCGCCTGGACTGGCGCAGCTGTCGCTAGTTGAAAACTTAGTTGATCTCTCGATCGTATCGCGGGGCAAGCCCGCTCCCACGCAATAGTCGCCGTTATATAGATCCCTGTAGGAGCGGGCTTGCCCCGCGAAAGGGCCGGAACAGCCAATACATAATTAACTGTAAAACAACTAACTTCAATCTCTTGCTCTTGCTCTTGCTCTTGCTCTTGCTCTTGCTCTTGCTTCTAAGTGCGCGATAGTCCAGGCGCCGCCAATTGC
This sequence comes from Pseudomonas sp. BW16M2, assembly GCF_014268865.1. Lineage (NCBI taxonomy): Bacteria > Pseudomonadati > Pseudomonadota > Gammaproteobacteria > Pseudomonadales > Pseudomonadaceae > Pseudomonas > Pseudomonas sp. BW16M2. Next base: position 69,794 of record NZ_JABWRI010000028.1, read on the forward strand.
GACTTCAGGAGGCCGAGCGGAGTTCTTGCGTAGTGGGGCGACGGCCATGGATGGCCGTCGAGCGCTGCGGCCCAGGATGGGCCGTACAGCGCGGTACCCACGGGAGCAAGAACGGAGCGAGGGAACCCCGGAGCGAAGCGTAGGGGCCGGATGATGGAGCGAGGATTTTTTGGTTCCTTTTTGATCCTTCAAAAAGGGACCCGCCGTAAGGGCGGAAAGGTGACTATGCGTCACCATCGCCAATGAATGCGCATAAAAAAATCAAAACAATCATCCCCGAACCCAAGACCCCAGAACACCCCCCACCCCATGGTCTAGTCTGAAACCTACCGGTACCGGCCCACCCCCAAACCACAAAAGCCGGCCCGGAAACCATTGGAGTCCCTGGGAGGTGCCCCATGAGCCTGCTGCTCGAGCCATACACCCTGCGTCAGCTGACCCTGCCCAACCGCATCGCCGTATCCCCCATGTGCCAGTACTCCGCCGTCGACGGTCTGGCCAACGACTGGCACCTGGTCCACCTGGGCAGCCGCGCGGTCGGTGGCGCGGGCCTGGTAATCAGCGAGGCCGTCGCGGTCACCGCCGACGGACGCATCACCGCCGAGGACCTCGGCTTGTGGACCGACGCTCAGATCAAACCCCTGCAACGCATCACCCGTTTCATCACCGCCCAGGGCGCCGTCCCCGGTATCCAGCTGGCCCATGCCGGGCGCAAGGCCAGCACCCACAGGCCGTGGCTCGGCAAGCAGGGCAGCGTCAAGATCGAGGAGGGCGGCTGGCAACCGGTCGGGCCGTCGAAGATCGCCTTCGACCCGCAGCACACCCCGCCACGTGAATTGACCAAGGACGAGATCCAGGACGTGGTCGCCGCGTTCGTCGCCGCGACCGAGCGGGCATTGCAGGCCGGCTTCAAGGTGGTCGAGATCCACGCCGCCCACGGCTACCTGCTGCACCAGTTCCTCTCGCCCCTGAGCAACCAGCGCCGCGATGAATACGGCAGCTGCTTCGAAAACCGCATCCGCCTGACCCTGCAGGTGGCCGAGGCGGTACGCAAAGCCTGGCCGCAGGAGCTGCCGCTGTTCGTGCGGGTATCGGCCACCGACTGGGTCGAGGATGGCTGGAACCCGGACGAGACCGTCGAACTGGCCCGTCGCCTGCGCGCCCTGGGCGTCGACCTGATCGACGTGTCTTCAGGGGGCACCTCGGTCAATGCCGAGATCCCCACCGGCCCCGGCTACCAGACCCGCTTCGCCGAACGGGTACGCAAGGAGTCGGAAATCGCCACCGGCACCGTCGGCATGATCACCGAACCGGCTCAGGCCGAGCATATCCTGCGCACCGGCCAGGCCGATGTGATCTTCCTCGCCCGTGAGCTGCTGCGCGACCCGTACTGGCCATTGCATGCCGACGACGACCTGGGCGGAAACAAGGCGACCTGGCCGGCGCAGTATCAGCGGGCTACCAGCCGGGCCAACCCCATCCACGAGTCCGACCTGCGCGACTGACTCAGCTACAGGCCGCCTGGCTGAGAATGTCGCTGACCCACTGGTTGATGCTCTTCTGCGCCAGCTCGGCCTTGGCCGCCACGCTGGCGTGGAGGGTGAGCTCCAGGAGCAGGCTGAGTTTTCGGATGAGTCAAGATGACGCTACAAACTGGAATCGACTGGCAGGGCCAATAAAACAAGCTGGGCAACATCCGGATGCAAATGCGTTAAGCGTGGCTTCAGCTTGCCGGCCTACTCTGGAGCCCTACCTACTTTGGATGCTTGCGAGGTCTGCCAGATGAACACCCGTGGTCTGCTCGATCAGCTATTGAAAACCGGTCAATCCATGCTGCAGAACCAACAGGGCAAGGGCACCAGTCACAAGGGCTCCGGGAGCCTCGGCAGCCTGCTGTCCGGTGCTGGCGGTGGCGCATTGGCGGCCGGAGCCATGGGCCTGCTGCTGGGGAACAAGAAGGCGCGCAAGTATGGCGGCAAGGCGCTCACCTATGGCGGATTGGCCGCGCTTGGCGTGCTGGCCTACAAGGCCTATGGCAACTGGCAGGCGCGCCAGGGCGCGGGCAATCACGAGCCGCAGACCCTCGACCGCCTGCCGCCGGCCCAGGCCGAGCAGCATAGCCAGGCCGTGCTTCGGGCGTTGGTGGCCGCGGCCAAGTCCGATGGCCATATCGACGAACGCGAGCGGGCGTTGATCGAGGGCGAGTTCACCCGCCTGGACAGCGACCGCGAGTTGCAGCACTGGCTGCATGCCGAACTGAACAAGCCGCTGGACCCGGCCGAGGTCGCCCGCGCCGCGCAGACCCCGGAAATGGCCGCCGAGATGTACCTGGCCAGCGTGATGATGGTCGATCAGGAGAACTTCATGGAGCGCGCCTATCTCGATGAACTGGCCCGCCAGCTGCGCCTCGACCCGAACCTGCGCCAGGAACTGGAGAACCAGGTCAGGCTTGCCGCGAGTCAATGAACCGGCATTTGGCCACCTGAACGGGCACGGACGCCTGAATACCGCTGCATTCAGCCGCAATTGAACGGAAAGCCTGGGCTATACTTCGGCGATTTTTCCCGCTCGTATCGAATTCCTGAGGGCTGAATGTGAAGAACTGGACCTTGCGCCAACGGATCCTGGCAAGTTTCGCCGTGATCATCGCCATCATGCTGCTGATGATCGTGGCCGCCTATTCGCGGCTGGTGGCGATCGAGTCCAGCGAGGAAGCCGTGGGGTCCGACAGCATCCCCGGCGTCTACTACAGCTCGATGATCCGCAGTGCCTGGGTCGACAGCTACGTCACCAGCCAGCAACTGGTGGGGCTATCGAACCACCGAGAGATCACCACGGCTGACCTGGAACTGTTCAAGGGTTTCGATGACCGCCTCAAGAAGCACATGGCCAGCTACCAGGCGACCATCCGCGACGCGGCCGACCAGGCGGCGTTCGACGACTTCACCCGTCTGGAGGAGGAGTATGTCAAGCTCGTCGACCAGGTCCTGGAAACCTACCGCCAGAAGAACTACCCCGAAGCCCAGCGCTTGATCATGGATGTGCTCACGCCGGCCTGGAAGGAAGGGCGCCAGCACCTGAACGAAGTGATCGAGCGCAACCGCGAGTCCGCCGACAAGGCCACCAACGACATCGTCAGCGCGGTCAATACCGCCAAGGGCAGCATGATCGTCTCGTTGCTGCTGGCCATCATCGCCGCCGGTGTCTGCGGTCTGTTGCTCATGCGTGCTATCACCGCACCCATGCTGCGCATCGTCCATGGGTTGGACGGCCTTCGCTCCGGTGACCTGAGCATGCGCCTGAACCTGGACCGCAAGGATGAGTTCGGCGCGATCGAGGGTGGTTTCAACGAGATGGCCGAGTCCCTGGCCAACCTGGTGGCCCAGGCCCAGCGCTCGTCGGTGCAGGTGACCACCTCGGTCACCGAGATCGCCGCCACCTCCAAGCAGCAACAGGCCACCGCCACCGAAACCGCCGCCACCACCACCGAGATCGGCGCCACGTCGCGGGAAATTGCCGCCACCTCGCGGGATCTGGTACGCACCATGACCGAAGTCACCAGCGCCGCCGACCAGGCTTCGAGCCTCGCCGGCTCTGGCCAGCAGGGCCTGGCGCGCATGGAAGAAACCATGCACCAGGTGATGGGCGCCGCCGACCTGGTCAATGCCAAGCTTGGGATTCTCAACGAGAAGGCCAGCAACATCACCCAGATGGTGGTGACCATCGTCAAGGTCGCCGACCAGACCAACCTGCTGTCGCTCAACGCCGCCATCGAGGCGGAGAAGGCCGGCGAATACGGTCGCGGTTTCGCCGTGGTCGCCACCGAGGTGCGGCGCCTGGCCGACCAGACCGCCGTGGCCACGTACGACATCGAGCAGATGGTGCGCGAGATCCAGTCGGCGGTGTCGGCCGGGGTGATGGGCATGGACAAGTTCTCCGAGGAAGTGCGCCGCGGCATGTTCGAGGTGCAGCAGGTCGGCGAGCAACTGAGCCAGATCATCCACCAGGTGCAGGCGCTGGCGCCGCGGGTGCTGATGGTCAACGAGGGCATGCAGGCCCAGGCCACCGGTGCCGAGCAGATCAACCAGGCACTGGCCCAGCTCAGCGATGCCAGTACCCAGACCGTCGAGTCGCTGCGCCAGGCCAGCTTCGCCATCGACGAACTGAGCCAGGTGGCCGCCGGGCTGCGGGGTGGTGTGTCGCGGTTCAAAGTCTGACGACGATGAACGACATGTCCCCCCGCGAGGCGCGCGCCACCACTGAAAAGGGCGTGCTGTACCTGCAGTTTCGCATTGCCGACCAACGGTTCGCCCTGGATGTGCGCGAGGTGATCGAGGTCCTGCCGCATCGTGCGCTCAAGCCCATCGCCCAGGCTCCGGCCTGGGTCGCTGGGGTGCTCGCCCATCGCGGCGCGCTGGTGCCGGTGATCGACCTGTCGGCGCTCAGTTTCGGCTCCCCGGCCCAGTCGCGCAGCAGCACGCGACTGGTGCTGGTGCACTACCGCGCCGATCCGCAGCGTCCGCAGTTGCAGCTGGGATTGATCCTGGAGCAGGCCACCGACACCCTGCGCTGTGCGCCCGAAGATTTCCAACCCTACGGGCTGGACAATGCCGAGGCGCGTTACCTCGGACCAGTGCGTCAGGACGCCCGGGGCTTGCTGCAACGCATCGAGGTGGACGACCTGTTGTCGGATGCGGTGCGCGCGTTGCTGTATCCGCTGGAGCCAGGGCAGGTGCAGGCATGAGTGAGCAGCGTTTTTTCCGTTTCCTGCAGGAACGTATCGGCCTGGACGTCGAGTCGGTCGGCGCGGCAATGGTCGAGCGTGCCTTGCGCCAGCGCTGCACGCTCGTGCAGGCCGAGAGCCTGGACGACTACTGGATACGGTTGCAGCAGTCGACCGATGAGCAGCAGGCCCTGATCGAGGCGGTCATCGTTCCGGAGACCTGGTTCTTCCGCTACCCCGAATCCTTCACCGCGCTGGCGGGCCTGGCCCACAAGCGCGTGGCCGAGCTGGCCGGCGCCCGGCCGCTGCGGATTCTCAGCCTGCCGTGCTCTACCGGCGAGGAGCCGTATTCGATCGCCATGGCATTGCTCGACGGCGGGCTGAACCCCGGGGCATTTCGTATCGACGGCATCGACATCAGCCCCAGCTCGGTGGCCAAGGGCGAGCAAGGCGTTTATGGCCGCAACTCGTTCCGCGGCAGTGAGCTGGCCTTTCGCGAGCGACATTTCAGTGTCGTCGACGAGGCCCATCGCTTGGATGAACGGGTGCGCCAGCAGGTCAGTCTGCAGGTGGGCAATGTGCTCGATCCGGCGCTGCGGGCGCGAGAAGGCCTCTACGATTTCGTGTTCTGTCGTAATCTGCTGATCTATTTCGACGTACCGACCCAGCAGCGGGTGTTCGAGGTGCTCAAGCACCTGACCCATGCCCAGGGCGTCCTGTTCATCGGTCCGGCCGAGGGCAGCCTGCTGGCGCGCCTGGGTATGCGACCCCTGGGGATTGCCCAGTCGTTCGCCTACGTCCGTCAGGATGAAGCGCCGTCGGTCATCATCGCCAAGCCGGCGCCGGTGGCCCGCCCAGCAGTCGTGCCACCCGTGCCACCGCGTATCGTGATGCTGCCGCCGCGGGTCGGCAGGCCGAATGCCGTGCCAGTCGCCAAGGCGATGCCGGCCGAGGATGAGGCGCAACTGCTGGCCAGCATCGCCCAGCATGCCAATGCCGGTGACAGCGCCCAGGCCAGGGAAGGCTGCGAGCGCTATCTGCGCAAGTTCGCGCCCAAGGCACAGGTCTACTACTGGCTGGGGTTGCTCAGCGATACCGAGGGCGATGCCGCGCAGGCCATCACCCATTACCGCAAGGCCCTCTACCTCGAGCCGCAGCACCCGGAGGCGCTGATGCACCTGGCCATGCTGCTGGCCGCGCAGGGCGACGAGGCGGGCGCGCGACGCCTGCAGGAGCGTGCCGCTCGGGCTGGCCGGGAGTCTGAACGATGAGCGGCGGATACCATATGCAACTGATTGCCCACGATGACGAGCAGATCGATGACTGCTGGAACCGTATCGGGGTGCATGGCGACAAACAGTGCCCCTTGCTGCCACGGCATGTGCACTGCCGCAACTGCGAGGTCTATGCCGAGGCGGCCACGCGCCTGCTCGACCGTTATGCGCTGATCCAGGATGAACAGCTCGAGGCTCCAGCTGTACAGGAGGAGGCGGTCGGCCGCTCGATGCTGCTGTTCCGCCTGGGCGAGGAATGGTTGGCCCTGGCCACCGCCTGCCTGGCCGAGATCGCCCCGTTGCAGCCGGTGCACTCGTTGCCTCACCAGCGTTCACGGGTGCTGCAGGGGGTCGCCAATGTGCGCGGGGCGCTGGTGCCTTGCCTGTCGCTGGCCGACCTGCTGGGCGTGCCGGTCGAGGCGGGCAGCGAGCGCGGCGGGCGGAGCATGCCGCGCATGCTGATCCTGGCAGCCGAAGGCGGGCCGGTGGTGGTGCCGGTGGACGAGATCGACGGTATTCATCGCCTCGACCCGGCGAGCCTGGACAATGGCCGCGATGCGGCGCACTTCACCGCGGCGGTGCTGCAGTGGCGCGGGCGCAGCGTGCGTGTGCTGGATGAACAACACCTGATGTCAGCCGTGAAGCGGAGCCTGTCATGACCCCGGAGCAAATGCGCGATGCGTCGCTGCTCGAGCTGTTCAGCCTGGAGGCCGAGGCCCAGACCCAGGTGCTCAGCGCGGGCCTGATGGCGCTGGAGCGCAACCCCGCGCAACCCGATCAGCTCGAGGCCTGCATGCGTGCGGCGCACTCGCTCAAGGGCGCGGCGCGGATCGTCGGCATCGACGCCGGGGTGAGTGTCGCCCACGTCATGGAAGACTGCCTGGTAGCAGCCCAGGAAGGCCGCCTGCTGCTGCGCCCCGAGCATATCGATGCGCTGTTGCAGGGCACCGACCTGCTGATGCGCATCGCCACGCCTGGCGACCAGGATGGTGAAGCCGCCGTGACGCTGTTCCTGGCGCAGATGGCAGCCTTGCTCGACCCCTCGGCGCCAATGCTGGCCAACGCGCAGCCGAGCACAGCAAGCCTGCCGCCAGTCGTCCAGCACGTGCTGCCGGAGCCTGAGTCCCTGTCGCCAGCGGAACCCGAGGTCGAAGCGGAACCGGTGGCTGCCCGCAAGGCCGCAAAGCGTGGTGGCGAGGGTGGCGAGCGGGTACTGCGGGTCACTGCCGACCGATTGAACAGCCTGCTGGATCTGTCGAGCAAGTCGCTGGTCGAGACCCAGCGCCTGAAACCCTACCTGGCCACCCTGCAGCGCCTGAAACGCATGCATGGCCAGGGCATGCGGGGGCTCGACGGGCTGAAGGCCCAGCTGGAGGAGAGCGGCCAGGGGCCAGAAGTGCTCGAAGCCCTGGCCCAGACCCAGCAGTTGCTGGCCGAAACCCAGCAAATCCTGTTGCAACAGGCGGCTGATCTGGACGAATTCGGCTGGCAGGCCAGCCAGCGCGCGCAGTTGCTCTACGACACGGCTTTGGCCTGTCGCATGCGTCCGTTCGCCGATGTGCTGACCGGGCAGAGCCGGATGGTCCGCGACCTTGGCCGCTCGCTGGACAAGCCCGTGCGCCTGCTGGTCGAGGGCGAGAAGACCCAGGTCGACCGCGATGTGCTGGAAAAGCTCGAGGCGCCGTTGACGCACCTGCTGCGCAATGCGGTTGATCACGGCATCGAGCTGCCCGAGCAGCGCCTGCTGGCCGGCAAGCCAAGCGAGGGCACGGTACGCTTGCGCGCCTCGCACCAGGCTGGATTGCTGATTCTCGAATTGTCCGACGACGGTGCCGGTATCGATCTGCAGCGCCTGCGCCGCAGTATCGTCGAGCGAGCATTGTCGCCGGCCGAGACCGTGGCGCAGATGAGCGAGGCCGAGCTGCTGACGTTCCTGTTCCTGCCGGGCTTCAGCCTGCGTGACACGGTCACCGAGGTGTCCGGTCGCGGTGTCGGGCTGGACGCGGTGCAGCACATGGTTCGCGAACTGCGCGGGTCCATCGAGTTGACCCAGGTTGCCGGGCAGGGCTGCTGCTTCCACCTGGAAGTGCCATTGACCCTGTCGGTGGTGCGCAGCCTGGTGGTCGAGGTGGGTGGCGAGGCTTATGCCTTCCCCTTGGCGCATATCGAGCGCACCGTCGAAGTGCCGGCCGAGGCCATCGTGCAGATCGAAGGCCGTCAGCACTTCTGGCACGAAGGGCGGCATATCGGCCTGGTGGCTGCCAGCCAGTTGCTCAACCGGCCGGCGGCCCAGGGTGATGAACAGAGCCTTCGGGTAGTGGTGATCCGCGAGCGCGATCAACTCTATGGGGTGGCGGTCGAGCGGCTGATCGGCGAGCGGGTGCTGGTGGTGATGCCACTGGACGCGCGCCTGGGCAAGGTCCAGGACATTTCCGCCGGCGCCCTGCTCGATGATGGCTCGGTGGTGCTGATCGTCGATGTCGAGGACCTGCTGCGCTCGGTGGACAAACTGCTCAGCACCGGCCGCCTGGAACGTATCGAACGGGGCGGGCGGGGCGGCAAGGGCGTGGCACGCAAGCGCATCCTGGTGGTCGACGACTCGCTCACCGTACGCGAGCTGCAGCGCAAGCTGCTGGGCAACCGCGGCTATGACGTGGCGGTGGCCGTCGATGGCATGGACGGCTGGAACGCCCTGCGCAGTGATGATTTCGACCTGCTGATCACCGACATCGACATGCCGCGCATGGACGGTATCGAGCTGGTCACCTTGGTAAGGCGCGACAACCGCCTGCAATCGTTGCCGGTGATGGTGGTGTCCTACAAGGATCGTGAAGAAGACCGGCGTCGTGGACTGGATGCCGGTGCCGACTATTATTTGGCCAAGGCCAGCTTCCATGACGATGCATTGCTGGAGGCGGTCGTGGAGCTGATTGGAGGTGCCCAGGGATGAGAATCGCCATCGTCAACGACATGCCCATGGCCGTGGAGGCCCTGCGCCGTGCGTTGGCCTTCGAGCCCGCGCACCAGGTGATCTGGGTGGCGGGCAATGGCGCCGAGGCGGTGCGCCTGTGCGCCGAGCAGACCCCGGACCTGATCCTCATGGACCTGATCATGCCGGTGATGGACGGTGTCGAGGCCACCCGCCGGATCATGGCCGAGACTCCCTGCGCCATTGTCATCGTCACGGTGGACCGCAAGCAGAACGTGCACCGGGTGTTCGAGGCCATGGGCCATGGCGCCCTGGATGTGGTCGATACCCCGGCGTTGGGCGCGGGCGACGCCCGGGAGGCGGCCGCGCCGCTGTTGCGCAAGATCCTCAACATCGGCTGGCTGATCGGCCAGCAGCGTCCCAGTGCCGCCCGTGCGGTGGCCGCGCCGCTGCGCGAGACCTCGCAGCGCCGTGCCCTGGTGGCCATCGGCTCGTCGGCGGGCGGGCCGGCGGCGCTCGAGGTACTGCTCAAGGGCCTGCCGCGCAGTTTCCCGGCGGCCATCGTGCTGGTCCAGCATGTCGACCAGGTGTTCGCCGCCGGCATGGCCGAATGGCTCAGCACCGCGTCCGGCCTGCCGGTGCGCCTGGCCCGCGAAGGTGAGCCTCCGCAGCCGGGGCAGGTGCTGCTGGCCGGCACCAACCACCATATCCGTCTGCTGAGAAATGGCGAGCTGGCCTACACTGCCGAGCCCGTCAACGAAATCTACCGGCCCTCGATCGACGTGTTCTTCGAGAGCGTGGCGCGCTACTGGTCTGGCGATGCGGTGGGCGTGCTGCTTACCGGGATGGGACGCGACGGCGCCCAGGGCCTGAAACTGATGCGCCAGCAGGGCTTCCTGACCATCGCCCAGGACCAGCAGAGCAGCGCGGTATACGGCATGCCCAAGGCTGCCGCGGCGATCGACGCGGCGGTGGAAATCCGTCCGCTGGAGCGAATTGCCGGGCGACTGATGGAAATCTTTTCGAAATGACGATATGTATTGAGGCGCGCCGCGTGGCCGGCGGTCAATGGGTGACTACGGATGAATGATCTACCGATCGAAGGTTTCACGACCATCAACGAAAGCGCGGCGATGGTCCTGCTGGTCGACGATCAGGCGATGATCGGCGAAGCGGTGCGCCGTGGTCTGGCCCATGAAGAGAACATCGACTTCCACTTCTGCGCCGACCCGCACCAGGCGGTGGCCCAGGCCATGCGCATCAAGCCCACGGTGATCCTCCAGGACCTGATCATGCCGGGCCTCGATGGCCTGACCCTGGTGCGCGAGTACCGCAACAACCCGGCCACCCAGGACATCCCGATCATCGTCCTGTCGACCAAGGAGGACCCGCTGGTCAAGAGCGCGGCCTTCGCCGCCGGGGCCAACGACTACCTGGTCAAACTGCCGGACACCATCGAGCTGGTGGCGCGTATCCGCTACCACTCGCGCTCGTACCTGACGCTGTTGCAGCGTGACGAGGCTTACCGCGCCCTGCGGGTGAGTCAGCAGCAGTTGCTCGACACCAACTTGATGCTGCAGCGGTTGATGAACTCGGACGGGCTCACCGGGCTGTCCAACCGCCGTCACTTCGACGAATACCTGGAGTTGGAGTGGCGCCGGGCTATTCGTGAGCAGCAGCAGTTGTCGTTGCTGATGGTCGATGTCGACTACTTCAAGGCGTTCAACGACAGTTTCGGCCACCTTGCCGGTGACGAGGCCCTGCGTCAGGTGGCCGAGGCCATTCGCGGCTGCTGCTCGCGGCCGACCGACCTGCCGGCGCGCTATGGCGGCGAGGAGTTCGCCCTGGTGCTGCCCAATACTTCGCCTGGTGGCGCGCGGCTGGTGGCGGAAAAGCTGCGCCAGACCATCATGGGCCTGAAGATCGCCCACACCGTCCCTGAGGCGGCCTCGCACCTGACCGTGAGTATCGGTCTGGCGACCTTGACGCCGAGTGTCGGCAGTCACTGTCGGCAACTGATTTCGGCGGCGGACAAGGGGTTGTATCTGGCCAAGAACAGCGGGCGTAATCAAGTCGGGATTGCCTAAGAGAGTTCCCGCAGGGTGTTAGTGTTTTCAGCACTTCACTAACCCTGCGGGACCGACTTGTCGGCAGAGGTTGTAAAAAAATTCTGGCTGAAACCTAAACTCCAATCTCTTCGCTCTTCGCTCTTCGCTCTTCGCTCTTCGCTCTTCGCTCTTCGCTCTTCGCTCTTCGCTCTTCGCTCTTCGCTTTTGCTTCTAAGTGCGCGGTAGATCAGGCAACACCAATTGCGACTTCAGGAGGCCGAGCGGAGTTCTTGCGGAGGGAGGTGACGGGCATGGATGCCCGTC
>NZ_JABWRI010000029.1:0-74545 GCF_014268865.1 Pseudomonas sp. BW16M2
GGCTTACGGCGCCTGTTTGACAAGCCCAAGTATCGGCAGCGGAACGCTATCGAACGGCTATTTGGTTGGTTGAAGGAGCACCGCCGCCTGGGTACGCGCTATTGCAAGCTAGCGGAAAGCTTCGCTGCGATGGTCACGCTGGCTTGCTGGCGGCGGTGTTTACGACATTACTTTTCGTACAGGGCCTAGGCTTGTGGGTAAAGCGCTCGAGTAAGAAAAACCTCAAGTGAGAGATGAGATCCTCAGACCTCGCCTCGGCGAACTCGTACCACTCATCGTCACTGGCACCTATAGCGGGAAGCGTCAGCATCGTTTTGCTCCTAGCCTAGGGGAAGAAGATCGAAGTGTAGGTGGCAATCACGTAGCCCACCCAACCTCCTTGTCTGTCAGGAAAAACAAGTGATTGGCGACAAATCCAATTACCGTTCAATTACCCAAAAATTACCTTTTTCAAAATCGCTGTAGCCCTTTATTTACATGGCCTCCAGAGCTTTTTCGAGACCCAATTACCAAAATTACCATTTTTTGATGGGTCAACCTGAAACGGGATTTCCCCTACTGGGGAGGTCCCGGCGAGGTGACGTATACATCTACTCTGGGAACACTCTGGGAACAAAATCACTCGAAAACGCACTCTGCACCCCATGGAAATCAAGGCCTCCAGCCAGGTCGGTGTGATTTTGTTGAGTTCGAATCTCTACGCTTCCGCCATATTTGAAGCCCTGACATTGTTAGGGCTTTTTGCGTTTTTGGAGTTGGGAATTGTCCGGGGGGCGTACTTGGAGGTGCGGGCGAGGGGCTTTTGATCGCATGTGGGCGGGCAAGTGGCTGGCGATAGCCTTGCAGCGTTTTTGAGATCGAGCGCCGCCCGCGCGGCGCAAGCCCGCTCCCACATCTATTTCGGGCCAATCACTCCTGCGCCATTGCCTGGTTCGCCCTGTTTGCACAACGCTGTTTGCGCGTGGTCGCTGCAGCCGTCTCACCTTACTTGAGGCATGCGCCAAGGCGTACAGCCGCGGCGGCACTGGCATAACTGGCCCGAAACAGATGTGGGAGCGGGCTTGTCCCGCGATGCGCCGCGCGGGCGGCGCTCGATCTCATAGGCGCTGCATCTCTCTCGGCCAACATCTCATTCCGGGGCCGAATAGGCTGCTTTCGGGCGAATGTCGCTGAACTGGAATTGGCTGATACGTCCGGCCAGCGCCTGGTCACCAGCTGCAACTGCTTCCTTCACTGCTTCCTCTCGGGCATCGGCCCATCGATGAAGAAGCATCGGTGCCGTTACACGTTTGCCGTTATCAGTTAGCGCTAGGTATGGCGAGCCATGCGGAGCATTGCGCTCCAGGATCTTTCTGATCAGCGCACCCAAGCTGCTCTCTACTCCGTCCACCTCAAGCATGTTCCGCAACTTCTTTTGGGTCTTCTTCTGCTTTACGCCGAGGGCCTTGCGCACTGTGGCGGCGATCATCAAACGCTGGGCACCGGAGATAGAGAACGACACCGATGCCTACATCCGCACAGTGGCGCAGCGCTGTGGCCTTGCCCCGAGCGATCCGATCAAGGACATCAAGAACCAGCAAGTCCTGGGCGGCCTGGTGCATGGGATCACCAAGCACGAGAACGCGAACCACGAGTGCCCACCGGCCGTATTCGCGGAAGGCCCGCGGAGGGCGTTAGCGTGAATAGTTGGGGCGTGCGGGTGGTCGCACTGCTAGGGGTAGTCGGGTCGTATCGGCTTGTCTACCAGCACGGTCGATCTGTGGAGCGTGCCGAGGCCATAGCGGCATCAGCGCAGCGGCGATCGCCTGGCTGAAGTGCTGGGCGAGCGCGGGGAGCGGGTAAAGGAGCAACAGAGCGTCGATGCGCAAGAGGAGGTGAGGGTTCATGCTCAGGAACAACGACCGATTGCTGAAGGCGCTGCTGCTGGGGCTGATGCTGCTGGCCAGCGGCTGCGTGACAAGGCCAGCAAGCTCGCTACCACCATCAGTTACCCCGGCCAGGATTCTGCCACTGTCGCTCGAAGCGAGGCAGCCCGACGTGCCGCAATGGTGCTCTCCGACTTGCTCGCACGGGCTGATGCTCGAGCGGGAGAGCTGGCGGCAGCGTTTGACCGCGCCAGAATAGCTGGGCTTGCCTGTGAGAAATCTTATAATGCCTCGGTTAAGCCGCCTGGATAGGCTTCGGCCATCCGAGGGGGTATCAAGGTGTGAGTATTTGGTCTGCTCAGGTCGAAAGGACGTCGTCGATGCGTAGTTTGTTCATGTGTGCTGCACTGTGTTTGTCAGCCGTTGCCCAAGGTTCGAATTTTGAAATGGACAGTGCAAAGCCGCAGGTACTGAAAGTGGATCGTTGTGCGAATGCTGCGTTTATTGCTGTATCCATTTTGGAAGATAGTGATGATGGAGTTAAACAACAGCTCGCATTAACGGGCGCTTTGCAGGGGCTGAGCAAAGGTAGGCTGGGAGAGGCAACACCTACTGCGCTGGAGCTGAAGGTCACCCATCAGTATGCCTATCGAGAGTCTATTGGCATGACTCGCCCCTTCGGCAAGCGTGAACATGACTGGCTGATCGCCCAAGCGGCAGGGGGATGTGTCATGTGGATGCCGCTTGAGGGGTAGGACCTAAACCCAATCGGGTCGGAAATGGCCAGCCCGACCCGCTCAAGCTTCAAGACAAGGCGCTAAGCATCAGATTCTATCTGTACTGGCTGAAGATCGGGGCAACTACTAGCGTCCAAGAGCAGTGGGAGGAGGCCGAGTTTCCTGGTGGCGATGCTTTCTCTAGATCGGCACTCAAAGAAACGCTGGAGGGCACATGGTGGGTTGTGGGACTGGCCGATTTCATCGCGGCACCACAGCAAACTGCTGAACTGATCAGTAGGTTTGTTTCCTATCCCGAACGCTGAGCCGGATCAGCTAAGCAAACGATGGAAGAATTGGAGGCTGGTACGGCGGGGTGAGTGGTGTAAGGAGGACGGTCACTTGCCTTGGAGTACCAGAGCCAGTTCGCGCCGAATTTTTCCATGCTTCTCCTCTACGTAGAGGGGAGCCGATTCCCAGTCGTAAAACCATGCGGGCATTCTGCGTTTTTCGTCCGGCTCGTTCGCATGGCGAGGAAATAGGTGGCAATGCAGCTCGGGCTCGGAGTTTCCAAGGATTTCATAGTTGATCCGCAGGGCTCCAGTAACCTGTAGCAGCGCATCTCCAAGTCGAGCCATGTCGAGGAGGTAAGCCGCCCTGGATTCTGAGTCCAGATCGTTCAGGCTGGGTACCACAGGGTCAGGCAGCAAGAGGCAATAGCCTTCGAGAAATTGCACATCGCCCATCACCGCCCAGCCTGATTGCATTCTGCAGATTACTTTGTCGTTAGCGCCGTTACGCGCCAGTTCCACACGCTGTGTGATCAGAGACATCTGCTCAGTCCACAATAAAGAGCTTGGCCCCAGTAGCCGTCGATGACCGGTGCGCCTCCGCATCGTCCCCCACTTGATAGCTCATGCCCGGCTGCAAGGTGAAAGTCCGACCATCCTCCAACTCGGTGTCCAGCCGACCTTCCAGGCAGAACAGGATATGACCCTTCCGGCACCAATGATCGGCCACATATCCTGGGGTGTACTCAACCCATCGAACCCGAACGTCCCCAAACAGACAGGTTCGCCAATACGCCGTACCGTTCTCGCCCGGATAAGCGACAGGATCAATCTTTGACCAGTCCGTGGTACCAAACGGGATTGCTGTCAGCTCCATGACAACCTCGCAGAAACAGTGAGGCCTGAACCGTACCGATGAAATCGCTCTGCCAATAGACACAGACCGCTGGGAATTTGGACATACAGACAGTCCAGCGAACCTGCCTCAGGGGCCAAGCTGCTTGAGAACTGCCGCCACAATCGCTTCCGGCCTGTCTTCCTGCATCAGGTGGCCTGAATTCTCTACTCGGACGCAGGGCTGTCGGGAGATAAGCCCAGCAAGACGCTCCCCTTGGGAATAGGGAATCCAGGCGTCCTCCGAGCCCCAAAGCACCGATACGGGGCAATCCAGCTTCCCGTATAGCGGTTCGATTTCGTCGGTGTAGCGCTGATTCATCTGTGCGATCTGCCTGTAGAAGGCCGCCTGGCCAATCGGCCCCAGCCATGGGGCGCTGTAAGCTTGCAGGGCTTCGTCACTGAGGGTATTGGCCGCAGCGGTTTGCAGATAGGCTGCCAGCAGCGCCCGGTGCATGTAGTCGGGCATCCCGGCAAAGGCGGCCTCATGTTGACGGACATGCTGAACGAAAGGAGAGCCCCAGGGTGCCAGGGCTACGGCATCGAAAATGGTGAGGGACGCATAGCGCAGACCGTTCAGGTAGTACGCACGCAGCGCTGTCGCGCCTCCAAAATCATGGGCCAGGACGTCAGGGCGCTCGATGCCCCATTCCTCGAAAAGCGCAGCCATGACGTTGTTCTGCATCGCCAATGAAACGTCCTGGCCCTCTCTCATTTCAGACAGGCCATAGCCAACCAGGTCGAAGTAATACACGGTTCTGCGGTCAGCGAGATGAGGTATGACGCGCCTCCATACCTGCGAAGAGAAGGGGGTGCCATGGATGGCAACCAGCGGCGTGCCGGTCCCCATTTTCCCCCATCTGACGGTGTTGCCTTCGATGCTCGATGCGTAGGGTAGATCCAACATGGGCTCACCTCACATTGTCATTTAGCTAAATGACTATATGATGCAGGCATGGACAGATCAATACAGATGAAAGCGATGAGCAGTGAGGTTCGCATGGCGATCCTTCGTCTGCTCGCAGCACCTCGTGACCACTTCGCTGAACAATGGTCGGCAGACCCCGTCGAGTTAGGCGTCTGCATGACCCTTATCGCAAGTGCGCTGGGTATCGCCCAGCCAACAGCGAGCCGGCACCTTGAGATTCTCAAGCAGGCGGGGTTCATCTCGGTTTCAAAGCAGCAAAAATGGTCGTACTGCAAGCGTAACGATGCCGAGATTCTCGAGTACTTGGAGTGGCTCAGGCTTGAGTTGGCGCCGGGTGGATGTGTCTAGCAATTTTGGTTTGCTGGTGCCGCGCAGCACCGCAGGCGATCCGCTTCACCGCAGAACAAACAAGGAGAGTGAGTGCCAATGGGCAAAAGGTTGGAAAAGGTCCGAGAGTGGCTCACGCCACGCAGGCGCATCTGGGCAGGCGTAGGTCTGTTAGCCGCGTTTTTTTTGATTCCGGCAGTCAGCTCAGGAACGACGGTGGATTGGCTGATAGGGCCAGCAGCCGTTCTCCTCATAGGCGGCATCATGCCCGAGCCGACCAGAAGACAATAAGGCGTTGGCGGCTCGGGCATTTAGAGCGAGCATGGCGGACTGGCCCGCCATGCGCTCAAGCCTCCGGAACCCCTTTCTCCCAAACCGCCCAATTCTTCAGAATCTCCTGCACCAGCGGATTCCCAGTCCGATAAAGATTCTCCAGCGCCGGAACAAAACCGCCCTGGTCTGCATACTCGAGCAGGTTCTCAACCTCGCTGCCCCCAGGCTCAGGCCGATCAAAGTCAGACCCCGCCCGCACCACCGCCACCCGCTGCACATCCACCAACCCTTCACGACTGGCCCGCAGCAGCGCTTCATAGGTGGAGTTATCTTCCTGCTGAGTCGTGCAGTACTCCCCCTTGTTATCCGTCAGCAACCGAGTCCAGACCTCGGCCCGCTCACTCAAGCGCGTCCCGGAAAACCAGGTGTTGCCCGCCACGGTGTCGCACCGGGTCACCACCGGCGGCTGGTTGGCCGGCGCCATCGGGTACTTGAGCCGCCAGGCCGCCGATTCCTTGCTCTCGCTCAGGCTCACCCCGTGTGACAGGGCATAGGCCTTGGCCTGCAGCTTCGGATTGAGCTCGAAGACCTCGGTCTTGTAGTCCAACGGCGGCTTCTCGTTCGGGCCCTTGGTGTTGATCCCCAGGTAGCCCGTCGGCCAGTCCTTGGGCGCATCCCGCGAGTCCAGTTCCCACTGGGTGCCGAACTCCACCAGGTAATGGGCCCAGGCGGTGGTGCCGAGGGTCCCGTGCTTCGGGTTGATCCCGGCAATCCCCGCGACCAGGAAGTAGCTCTTGCGCAGGTCGAACTTCGGCGACAGTGCCAGTGCCAGGGTCGAGGCCGCGGCGTTGGTCTGGCCCATGCCGGTCACCAGCAGGCAGACGTCCTGACTGTTGCAGCGTACCACCGGATACTCTGCCGACAGGCCCGGCACACGCACCTCCTGCTGCAGCTCCAGGCGCTCGATCCAGTGCTGGGCCTCGGGGGCGAACATGGCGATCAGCATCACCTTGGGCTTGATCGGCGGCGCGGCAGTCTCGCCAGCCTGGGCTGTCGAGGTGAGCAGGATGCCGCAGGCCAGGCCCACGGCGAGGGAAAGACGGTGCATCGGGTGCATGCGAGCCTCCATGGCGCAAGTGATCAGAACTGGTAGCCGACCCCGGCGTAATACCCCCAGCCATCGGACCGGCCGCGGAAATCGCCGTCGCCGAAATTCAGCTGGCTGCCGTCCTGCCAGTTGCCGCCATTGTGGAAATGGCGGCCCACCAAGGTGAAGCGCAGGTGGGTGAAGGCGTACAGCAACACGTTGGTGGATACCGTGGCATTGGCCGTGCGGTTGGGGTTGTCCTTGTGCAGGTCCGAGCCGAAATCGAAGTTGGTGAAGCCGATATAGGTCAGCGAGGCGCCGTTGTCGAACTTGCCGAGGGGCACGATGTACTTGAGCTGGGCCCGGTAGCCATCCCACGAGTACTCGTTGCTGGCGCCATAGTTTTCCCACTGGTAGCGGCCATAGAAGTTGGCCGACAGGTTGACCCGCGAATGGGTATCGATGTCGGTGCCCAGGCCGCTGTACAGGGTGTTGGCGCGGTTGGCGCTGTTGCTGCCGTGGTCGTAGATCCAGTCGAAGGCTACGTACCACTCCTTGAACGGGCCGACGGCCAGGCTGCGGCCGGCCAGGTAGTCGATGGAGATCCGCGGCTCGTGCTCCATGAACAGCGGCGAGCCGTGGTCCCACGCGCCTTTGTCATGGCTGTTGCCGATGTCGAGGATCTTCGGGATGTCGATGTAGCCGTACAGCTCGAACGGCCCCTTGCGGCCGAAGTACTCGTATTCCAGGTAGATATCGTCGACAGGGCGGGGGCCGAAACTGATGTCCTTGGTGCCGATCAGGGTGAAGTTCTGGTTGTACCAGTCCGACAGGTAGGGCCCCGATTTGGCCGGTGCGGCGGCGGGGCTCAGGGTCTCGCCCTGGGCTGACTCGCTGGGGGGATTGTCCTGGGCCTGGGTGGTGACGCTGAGTAGTCCCGTAACAGCGCCCAGTAGCAGTTTGGCAGCCAGGGAGGAGCGGGCCGTTACGGAGAAAGACGGTCGGTGCATTGAAAATCCTTGTTCATGCGGGGGTAAGCCCCTGGGGGCTGCTATGTGTCGAGAGCTGCGGCGATTGTTCGTTCAATGGCTCTGAGCAAACGTTTGCATAGTCTGTACCAGATCACCCGAGGTCGTTGAAATAAAAGCCGATTCGGCGTTTGGGCTGATCTTTTGGTTAGGAAAACGCCCTGAAAGTGGGCAGGGGGAGCACGCATGATCGAATTGAGGGGCCAGATGTTCCTGCCTCGCATCAACCCGCTCGATTGAAATAATCCAGCAAAAAATGGGTTCTAGGATGGCCGCCGCCCACGGACGGCATGTGTGCCGAGCCGCTGACGTGTTGCACCATTTGAGTCTCGCAAGGAGAACGCAGGATGAGATCGACCATGATCAAGCGGCTGCACCTGGGGATACTGACCGCGCTGTTGGCGGTCTCGGCAGAGTCCGTCGCGCAGGCGCTTGTCCAGGCACCGGCGGGGCCGGTCCAGGGTGTCGTCATCGACAACGTGGCCGTCTACAAGGGCTTGCCCTACGCCCAGGCGCCGATCGGCCCGCTGCGCTGGCGGGCGCCAGTGGCCCTGGCGGCCTGGACGCAGACGCGTGTCGCGGACGATTTTGCCGCTGCCTGCCCTCAGCCAAGGCCGACCGGCCCGAGCCTTTACGCGCCAGCGCTGCCCAAGATGTCCGAGGACTGCCTGTACCTCAACATCTGGACGCCGCCGAAGGTCGAGAAGGCGCCGGTCATGGTCTGGATCCACGGTGGCAGCCTGATGGCGGGTGCCGGCAGCGACGACCTCTATGATGGTGCGGCGCTGGCCGCCCAGGGTGTGGTTGTGGTGACGATCAACTACCGTCTCGGCGTGCTGGGCTACCTGGCCCATCCTGAACTGAGCGCCGAGAACCTTGAGGGTATTTCGGGCAACTATGGCTTGCTGGATCAGATCCAGGCGCTGAAGTGGGTGCGCGACAACATCGCGGCTTTTGGCGGTGATCCGTCGAATGTGAGCATCGTCGGGGAGTCCGCCGGTGGTCTCAGCGTGCTCTACCTGATGGCTTCGCCCCAGGTGCGAGGGCTGTTCCACAAGGCGGTGGCACAGAGCGCCTACATGATCTCCACGCCCGAGTTGCAACGCGCCAGCCATGGCGATGTGCCGGCGCAGGAGAGCGGTCGGCGATTGGCGCAGCGCCTGAAGCTGGATATCGCGGGCCTGCGCAAGATGGAGGCGATGGCGCTGGTCAGGGCCGCCGAGGCCATCCGCTTCATGCCATCGGGGACTGTCGATGGCAAGATTCTGCCGCGCCAGTTGGTCGATACCTTCAACCGTGGCGAGCAGGCACCGGTACCGCTGCTGGCGGGCTTCAATGATGGCGAGATCCGCTCGTTGCCGTTCCTGGCGCCTCCGGCTCCGGCCACAGCGCAGGCGTATGAAGCTACCATCCGCGCACGGTATGGGGATCTTGCCGATGCGTTCCTGCGTCAGCATCCGTCATCCGCGATGACAGAAAGTGTCCAGACTGCCGTTCGGGATGCCATGTACGGCTGGACGGCCGAGAAGCTGGTGCGCACACAGACCGAACTTGGCCAGCCTGCCTACTTCTATTACTTCGATCACGCCTACCGCGCGACGAACGAAGCCAAGCTCCACGGGTTCCATGCGGCGGAAATCCCCTACATTTTCGCGACCTTCGACCGCACGCCGGCCGCTTGGCCGCGCCCGCCGCTGACCCGTGGCGAAGCGCGTTTCAGCGAAGCCATGAGCCAATACTGGGTTTCGTTCATCCGTACGGGCCAGCCGCGGGCCGAGGGGCAGGCGCAATGGCTGCCTTATGGGCAAGACCGCAATTACCTGGCCTTCGAGGACGTTCCTCGAGCAGGCCGACATCTGGCGCAGGGCATGTTCGAGTTGAACGACGAGGTGGTGTGCCGTCGCTTCAAGGAGGGCGGCGTACCCTGGAACTGGAATGTCGGGCTGCGGGCGCCTTCGGCAATGCCGCCTGGCTGCTGACCCCGCTTCGGGGCTGAGCGATGGGGTTGCGGTGTGTCTGCACGAGCGGCGCCTATCCATCGCCATCTGCCGGGCATCAGTTCACTGCAATGTCTCGGGCTTCCTCCCCTTGGAGGCCTCCTTCAATCCCTGCTCCATCCGCCCGATTATCTGCGCCAGTATCGCCGCTCTTTCCTGCTCTCCCGACGCTTTCATCCGTGCATGATCCCGCCGCAGGTTCAGCAGGCATTTCTGCAGTCCAAGCGCCGAGCTGTCGTAGTTGTCCATGTTGTTCTCGCTGGCCGTGGGCATCCGTGCCGTTGTAGGAAAGGCTCGACGGTATCAGGTCAATTCCCCAGCCAATACTGATTATTCATACACGGGATCACAAACCCGTAGAAGCGTCCTACAGCGACAAAAGAGGCGTCCTACAGGATAGCCAGGGTGAATGTTTCGGCATGCGTCCGTTCATTTTGCGGCAGGCCCCGGAGTACAAGGCCTGCCGCGGAACAGAGGGGTCGCAGAGGCAATCCGCGCATCCCGGCACCCGACACGCGCCGCCGAAACGATATGTTGCAATTGCCCTTACAGATGGTCCGCATCCACCACGGCCTTGACGAACGCCTCGGGCGCCTCCTGCGGCAGGTTGTGGCCGACGCCGCCGCTCACCAGGCGGTAGGCGTACTTGCCGGTGAAGCGCTTGGCGTAGGCCTCGGCCGGTGGATGCGGCGCGCCGTTGGCATCGCCTTCGAGGGTGATGGTGGGCACGCCGATGGCGGGGAAGGTCGCCAGCTTCGCCTCCAGTGGGTCGTAGCGGGTCTCCCCCTGGGCCAAGCCGAGCCGCCAGCGGTAGTTGTGCACGGTGATGGCGACCTGGTCGGGGTTGTCCAGGGCCTTGGCGCTGCGCTCGAAGGTGGCGTCGTCGAAGGCCCACTGCGGCGAGGCGGTCTGCCAGATCAGCCGGGCGAAGGCGTGGCGGTTGCTGTCGTAGCCGGCGCGGCCGCGCTCGGTGGCGAAGTAGTACTGGTACCACCACTGCAGTTCGGCGCTGGGCGGCAGCGGGGCCTTGGCGGCTTCCTGGCTGCTGATCAGGTAGCCGCTGACCGACACCAGCGCCTTGACCCGCTCGGGCCACAGGGCCGAGACGATATCGGCGGTGCGCGCGCCCCAGTCGAAGCCGCCGAGCACGGCGCGCTTGATCCCCAGGGCGTCCATGAAGGCGATGACGTCGCTGGCCAGGGCGGCGGGCTGGGCATTGCGCGGGGTGTTCGCGGAGAGGAAACGGGTGTCGCCGTAGCCGCGGGCGTAGGGCACCAGCACCCGGTAGCCCTGGGCGGCCAGTTGCGGCGCCACCTGCTCGTAGCTGTGGATGTCGTAGGGCCAGCCATGCAGGAGGATCACCACCGGGCCGTTGACGGGGCCTTGTTCCACGTAGGCGACATCCAGCACGCCGGCCTGGACATGCTTGAGCGGACCGAAGGGGGTTGCCTGGTGGGGTGCGGCGGGCGCGCTGGCTTCCTCGGCCTGGCCTGGGGCGGCGGCCAGCAGGGCCAGGGGCAGCAGGGCGCAGGCGAGCAGGGCTGAGCGGTTTAGGCGGTTGGCGGTGGCGAACATGGTGCATCTCCTTGGCGGGCCATCGGTGTGGGCTGGATGGCGTGTAGTTAAGGAGGTGGCTGTGTCCGGGGTGTGTCGGGTGGTGGTGGGGTGGACGTTTGTGTGTATCAGGAGGCGGTTGGTACACAGAAAGCTACAAAAGGGCAGGGCTTCGTGAGCAGTTTCAGCTATCGGCGTGGGAGCGGGCTCGCTAGCCCGATAAATCAGAGCGTTGGGCGTTCTTGGGTTTCATCGTTCGCCTGGGCCTGCAGCCAACGCACCACCTGCTCGGCGGCCGAGCCTGCCTGCGGCGCATGGTCGGCGAGCAGATGGAAGCCGGCATCGCTGTTCAGCTCATGGCCCTCCAGGGCCAGCACCAAGGTGCCGGCCTTGAGGGCATTTTCCACCAGCAGGCGGGGCACCAGGGCGATGCCCATGCCTTGCTCGGCGGCCTCGATGGCGAGGATGGTCTGGGAGAACACCGGGCCGCTGAAGCGCGTGCCGGGCAGCGCGTAGTGATCGAACCAGCGCTTCCAGTTGTTGTGGCTGTCAGAGATCAGCGGCTGCTGCGCAAGATCCGCGGCTTGCCGCCAAGGGCGCTCGCCGCGCAACGCTGGTGCGCACACCGGCACCGCCACGCCGGGCAGCAGGGGCAGGGCGTAGGCGTCGGCGAAGGGCGGCGCTCCCCAGCGCACGGCCAGGTCCACGGCGCCCTTGCCGCTCAACGGGCGGGTACTGTCGGAGGCATCGATCATCAGTGCCACCTGCGGGTGGGCCTGGGCCAGCAGGCCCAGGCGCGGGATCAGCCAGCGGCTGGCGAAGGCGGGAGTGGTGCTGAGCAGGATCTGCCGGGGATCGCGCTGGCTGTCGCGCTCCAGCAGTTCGCCGGTGGCGTCCTCGATGATGTCCAGCGCCAGGCGCACGCGGGTCAGGTAGTCGGCGCCGTCCCGGTTGGGCCGCAGGCCCCGGGGCAGGCGCTCGAACAGTGGGCGACCGAGCTTGTCCTCGAGGGTGCGTACCTGCTGGGCGACGGCGCCGGGGGTGACGTGCAGCTCGTCGGCGGCGGCGCGGAAGCTGCCCAGGCGGGCGGCGGCCTCGAAGGCCACCAGGTGGTTGACGATGGCTGGGGCGTTGCGTCGCTTGGGCGCGCTCATCCAGTAGATTTCCTGCAGGCTGCTGCCAGTATTTGTGATTGGTGCGGTCAGCCGGATTCTGGCTTCATGGGCCTACTTGATCAACTCCCCGAAGGAGCAGCGTATGTCTTCGCAGAAAGTCGCAATTATTACCGCAGGTGGCAGTGGCATGGGCGCCGAGGCCGCGCGGCGGCTGGCCGCCGATGGCTTCAGGGTGGCCATTTTGTCGTCGTCCGGCAAGGGCGAGGCGCTGGCGGCCGAGCTGGGCGGGATCGGCGTGACCGGCTCCAACCAGTCGGTAGAAGACCTGCAGCGTCTGTTGGATACCGTGGTGCAGCAATGGGGGCGGGTCGATGTGCTGGTCAACAGCGCAGGCCACGGCCCGCGTGCGCCGGTTCTCGAGCTGACTGACGACGACTGGCACCGTGGCATGGAGGTGTACTTCCTCAACGTGGTGCGCCCGACCCGCCTGGTGACGCCGATCATGCAGCGCCAGGGCGGCGGCGCCATCGTCAACATCTCGACCTTCGCCACCTTCGAGCCGGATCCGGCGTTCCCCACCTCCGGGGTGTTCCGCGCCGGGCTTGCGGCCTTCACCAAGCTGTTCGCCGACCGTTACGCAGCCGAGAACATTCGCATGAACAACGTGCTGCCGGGCTTTATCGACAGCCTGCCGGAGAAAGCGGAATTCCGTAGTCGGATTCCCATGGAGCGGTACGGCAAGGCCGAGGAAATAGCGGCCACTGTCGCCTTCCTGGCCTCCGAGGGCGCGGGCTACATCACCGGGCAGAACCTGCGGGTCGATGGCGGCATCACCCGTTCGGTGTAACTGGCGTGGCGGGCATACAGCTGGGCGGCGACTTCCGTTAGCATGTCGCCCCTGTTTCCCGCTATCCGGATCCGCCCCATGAGCACCCTGATGTTCCGCCAGGCCACGGCAACCGACGTGGACCGTTGCTACCAGATCGAAACCAGCGCCTACGAAGGCGACGAGGCCGCCACCCGCGAGAAGATCGCCACGCGCATCGCCCAGTACCCGGAGGGCTTCCTGGTGCTGGAGGCCGATGGCCAGGTGATCGGCTTCATCAACAGCGGCTGCGCCGAGCAGGTGGTTATGTCGGACGAGGCCTTCAAGGAGCTGGTCGGGCATGATCCGCTGGCACCCAACGTGGTGATCATGTCGGTGGTGCTCGACCCTGCGTACCAGGGCCTGGGCCATGCCAGCCGGCTGATGGCACGTTTCGTCGAACAGATGCGCGAGCGCGGCAAGGCGACCATTCACCTGATGTGCAAGGAGCGGCATGTCGGGCTGTACGAGAAGATGGGCTACGCCTATGTACGCCCGTCGGCCTCCGATCATGGCGGCATGGCCTGGCACGAAATGATCATGGTGCTCTGAAGGGCCTTCGACTAGCATCGACGCTTTTCGCAGCCAGGGAGAGGCCTGTGAACTACGTCGTGATTGCCGCACACCGCAGTGAGTATCCTGCGCCCATCACCTTCGCCCGAGGCACGCTGCTGGACATCGGCCAGCGTTACGAGGGTGACGAGCACTGGGAGGACTGGTACCTGTGCAGTTGCCAGGGCCAGGAGCCAGGCTGGGTGCCCGGCCAGCTCATCGAGCGGCTTGGCGTTGGCCGGGGCAGGGCAGTGGAGGCCTATTCGGCCCATGAGCTGGACGTCGACCCCGGCCAGTCGCTGGAGGGCCTGCGCCCCCTGAACGGCTGGCTCTGGTGCCGTCGGGCTGGCAACGGGGAGCTGGGCTGGGTACCGCTGGCGAAGCTGCGCCTGCAGGACTGAGCTCAGGCCATGTCCAGTACGGCCGCGCTGTCGAGAATCCGCGCATAGTCCATGGCCAGGTTGCCCAGGGCCAAGGCATGGACGTCCTCCGCCGGCCACAACCGGCCCTGCAGGTCGTGCTGGTCGAAGGTGTAGCAGGCGTCGGCCACCACCACCGTATCGAACCCCAGGTTGCCCGCCGAGCGCGCGGTCGATTCCACCGAGTTGTTGGTGATCACGCCGACGATGACCAGTTGGCTGATGCCGCGCTGGTGCAGCCAGCGTTCAAGGCCACTGTTGCAGAAGGCATCGGGCACGTGTTTTTCGAACACGGTCTCGCTGGCCTGCGGGGTGAAGGCGGGCTGGAACTCGCAACCGGGTTGGCCTGGCCAGAACACCGAATCCGGATCGCGGGAGATGTGCCGCACGTGTATCACCGGACGGGTGCTTGCGCGCCAGGCGGCGAGCAGTTCGCTGATGCGCTGTTCGGCTTCGGGGTTGTTGCGACGGCCCAGGCGTGGGTGGTTGATGCCGTTCTGCATGTCGATGATCAGCAAGGCGGCGTTGCTGGCGGGCGCGGTCATCTCCGGTAGTTCTCCTTGTCTGGGCTTCGGACCGTAGCACAGGTGTGTTGCCTGCGCAGAGGTCATCGTGGGGCAAGCCCGCTCCCACGCCGATCGCATTAACCTCGCGTCGTTTACCCGTGGGAGCGGGTTTGCCCCGCGATGGGAGAAATCATCATCTGATATGCTTTTTTTCCACGAACCTGAATCTGTAACCGTATCAGCCGCTGCCGGACAATACGTCCAGGCCCAGCCTTCCAACCCGGTGTGCGCTGGGCAGGCTGCCCCGCTGCACTGCCGCAGCGGCCAGCCCCGCCGTTACGTCATCACACTGTAGAGGTTCCGATGGGCAAGCTCGCGCTGTTTCTGGGTGGTTTTCTGCTGCTGACTATCATGATTGGCCTGCTGGGCACCATTCCGCCAAGCTGAGCCGTAAAATTTTCCTGTCCCGGCCCGCCTGGCGCAATGGCGGGCCAGACCCTTCCCCTAGGTTTTCCCGCCTCTTGGCCGCAGTCGTCTAGACAAGCGGTAGCTGCAAGTCGTTCTCAAGTACAAGTCGCTCGTGTAATCTCCCGCCCCCAATCCCAGGGCCCGGGTACACGGGCCGTTTACTTGCCTTGGAGACAATACACACTATGGAATGCAAGAAAGGCACTGCAGCGATGCTGGAGTGGCGCGGTCGTTTTCTCGGTGAGGGCATCCTTCACGAAGCGGACTACGATCAGGCACTGCGCCGTGCCGAAGAGTTGGAGCGTTCCGGTGTGATCAGCGCAAGCGAATGGATCGAGTTGGTCAAGCTGGCCAATGCGGCGTTGCTGCGCTTGTAAAAATTCCTTCAAGGCTTGCAGAAACTGTCCACAAAAATCGTGGGTAGGTCTGTGGATAAAGCGCTACAGGCCATGGTTTTCAGGGCCTCTGTTAGATTGAGCAGAAATTGAGCAGCCCTGTTCAGGGCTGTTCAACACTCCGCGCGCCTGCCTCGCGCAGGGTCTGCAGCAGCTCACGGACCTTCGCCGGCAGGTCGCCGGCCGGGTACACGGCATGCATCTGCGGGTCCTGCCCGGTGCTGGATGTCAGGTGGTAGTCGGGGCAGACCCGCACCAGGCGCCCGGCCCGTACCTCCGGCTCCCCCAGCCAATCCGCCAGCCGGGCGATACCGGCCCCCGCCAGGGTACTTTGCAGCACCGCCACCCCCGAGCCCAGGCGCAGCCGTGGTCGCGGGCGCAGGCTGACGATGTGTCCGTCCTTGCTGAAATGCCAGGCCTTCAGGATGCGCGGCGCGGTGTGCAGGATCAGCGTATGCCGCTCCAGGTCTTCCAGTGCCTGCGGTGTGCCGGCCAATGCCAGGTACTGAGGGCTGGCGTAGAGATGGCGGCGGTAACGCCATAGTGGATAGCCGATCAGCTCGCTGGACTGCGGGAAGGCACCGCGGATCACGAAGTCCAGCTTGCTTTGCAACGGGTCGAAGGCCTGGTCGCCGTACTGTACGTCGAGGGTGACGTGGGGGTGGCGTCGGGCAAATTCGGCCAGCACCGCCGGCAGCACTTGCTGGGCCAGCACCTCGGGCGCGGCCAGGCGGATCCAGCCCTGGGCGTCGCCGGTCAGCGCCGCCAGTTCGTCGGCGGCGTCCCGTTGCACATCCAGCAAGCGTTCGGCGTGGGGCAGCAGCCGCTCGCCAGCTTCGGTCAGCGATACCGAGCTGGCGCTGCGGTTGAACAGCTTGGCGCCGCTGTTATCCTCCAAGGCCTGCACGGCCCGTGTTACCGCGCTGGGTGAGCGACCCAAGGCACGGGCGGCGCTGACGAAGCTGCGCTTGTGCGCGACGCTGACGAACGCCTGTATTTCACGCAGCATGTCCAGTGCCATCGCGGGGATCCTTATTGCAGTTTTCGCAATATGGCATTTCAACACAAGCGCGCCGCTTTGATTAGTCTGGCAGCCTGTTTTATGCCGCCCGGACCCTCGAGATGATGGATATCGCCCTGCTTTCACTGTTTGCCTTCGCCGCTGGCCTGATCGACGCCGCCGTGGGAGGCGGCGGGTTGATCCAGATCCCGGCGCTGTTCAACGTGCTGCCCAACGCCCAGCCGGCGGCGTTGCTGGGCAGCAACAAACTGGCCTCGGTGTGCGGCACCAGCTTTGCGGCGCGGTCGTTCATTCGCAAGGTCAAGCTGGACTGGGGGCTGATCGTGCCGGCGGCGTTGAGCGCCTTCGTGATGTCGTTCTGCGGCGCGGCCACCGTGTCGCTGGTGCCGGCCAGCGTGATGCGGCCGATGGTGCTGGTGCTGATCGTGCTGATGGCCATCTACACCTTCTGCAAGAAGGACTTCGGCACCTTGCACAAACCCAGGGTGATCGGCGGCAAGGAACAGTGCCTGGCGGTGCTGATCGGTGGCGCCATCGGCTTCTATGACGGGCTGTTCGGCCCAGGCACCGGCAGCTTCCTGATCTTCCTGTTCATCCGCTTCTTCGCCCTGGATTTCCTGCATGCCTCGGCTTCGGCCAAGCTGGTCAACATCGCCACCAACCTGGCCGCGCTGGTGTTCTTCATTCCGTCGGGCAATGTGCTGTGGGCCATCGCGCTGCCGATGGCGCTGTTCAACATCCTCGGCGCGCTGACCGGCACCTGGCTGGCGGTGCGCAAGGGTGCCGGGTTCGTGCGCGGTCTGTTCCTGGTGTTGCTGTGCGTGTTGATCGCCAAGCTGAGCTGGGACCTGTTGGCCGGCTGAGTCACACCACCTGGCGCTGCCCCTCGGCCTGCTCGACCCGGTTGCGGCCCTGGGCCTTGGCTCGGTAGAGCGCCTGGTCGGCGCTGGCCAGCAGTTCGTCCAGGCTCGGCGCCGGAGTGTCGGCGGCGCAGCCGCTTACGCCGATGCTCACGGTGATCCGCAGCGCCTGCCCGGGCTGCGCGATGTGCTGGTCCTGTACCGCCCGGCGCAGGCGTTCGGCGGTGAACCTGGCCAGCTCCGGCGCCAGCCCCGGGACGACGATGACGAATTCCTCGCCGCCCAGGCGGGCGAACAGCTCGCCGTCGTGCAACTGGTCCTGCAGGGTCGTGGCGAACTGGCGCAGCACCTGGTCGCCGACTGCGTGGCCATGCTGGTCGTTGATGGTCTTGAAGTGATCGATGTCGAGCATCATCAAAGTCAGCGGCGCTTGCCGGCGGTTGTCGAGCAGGGCGTGGGCGCGGCGGATGAAGGCGCTGCGGCTGAGGGCCCCGGTCAGGTGGTCGATGGTCGCCTGATGCGCCAGGCGCGCCATCAGGCTGCGGTTGGCGCTGCTGACGCAGGCCAGCACCAGCGGGCCGAGCACCAGCATGGCGATGCCCAGGCGCGCCGACATCAGGGTGGTGACCCCCGATTCGCTCTGCGGGATGCTGAAGTGCATGAGGTTCTGCGCCACGGCGACGATCAGCGTGCTGCCGGCGGTGAGCGCCAGCAGTGCCACCAGGAACGGTGAGTAGCTGAGCGCGCACCACAACAGCGCGGCGATCGGGAAGGCGATCGCCCCGGGGCCGCCGAAGAGGATGCTGACCGCCAGTGAGGCCAGCAGCACCAGCAGCGGCGCCAGGCGGATCGGCTGGCTGGCGCTGCCGTGGCCGCTCAGGGCGCGTGGCGAGGGGGCGGTGAGCAGCACGGGCAGGACCAGCACGCTGGTGGAGAACTGTTCGCTGAACCAGGCAAGCCAGGTAGCGCGCAGCGATTGTTCGAACCAGGGCGTGGCCATCACGCAGGCCAGGCTGGCGGCGACCATGGCGCCGACCGCGCAGGCACCGAACAGGTACAGGGTGCCGTGGGGCGTGCGCAGGCGTCGATGCACGCGTGGCAGGCGGGCCATCAGGTACCAGATGCTGACGATGGCGCCGAGGTTGCACAGGTTGAACCACAGGGCTGGCTTCCAGGCGCTGCCGCAGGCCAGGTCGGCGACCACCATGGCCAGGTAGATCAGGGCGAAGCCGGAGGGGGTGGCCTGGCGCGGATTGCGCAGCAGCACCCCGGCGAGCACCGCATTCACCGGCCAGAACAGCGACAGCGATTCGATGGGGCGGGCGAGGATGCCGGCCAGGGTCAAGGCCAGGGTCAGGCCGAACAGGCTCAGCAGGGGCAGCAGGCGCGACAGGGCTGGTGACACCATGGGCTCGACCGGCAAGCGAAGACAGAATCCAGGAAAACGGCTGTAGGCACCTGGGACGATAGTCTGTGAGTGTCTTTCAAGTCGCCAATTGATGTCAATTCGCCGCAAATCGCCTGGATCGTGCCGCCGACTACAGGCCGAACACCCACGGCACCATCAACACCGTGACCAGCATCACCAGCAGGGTGAAGGGCACCCCGATTTTGACGAAGTCGGCGAAGCGATACTGGCCGGGGCCCAGCACCAGCGTGTTGACCGGCGACGACACCGGCGTCATGAACGCCGCCGACGCCGCGAGGGCCACGGTCATGGCGAACGGGTAGGGCGACATGCCCAGCTGCTGCGCGGTGCTGATCGCCACAGGGGCCATCAGCACTGCCGTCGCGGTGTTGGAGATGAACAGGCCGATCAGCGCGGTGAGGGCGAACAGACAGGCGAGGATCACGCTCGGCCCGGCGCCGCCGAGGGCACCGACCAGCGCGCCGACGGCCAAGTCGATGCCGCCGGTCTTCTGCAGGGCCAGGGCGAAAGGCAGCATGCCGACGATCAGCACCAGGCTCTGCCAGTGGATGGCGCGGTAGGCGCTGTTCATGTCGATACAACGGCCGGCGCCCATCAGCAGGCAGCCGATCAGGGCGGCGATGACGTTGGGTACCAGGCCGCTGACCATCAACCCGACCATCACCGCCAGGCTGATCAGCGCGTAGGGCGCGCGGGCGCGGGCCGGGGCGACCTGGTCGATTTCCGCCGGCAGGCTCAACACCAGGAAGTCGCGGGGCTTGCCCTGCAGCTGGCGCACTGCCTTCCACGGACCAACCACCAGCAGGGTGTCGCCCAGGCGCAGCTTTTCTTCCACCAGCTGCCCTTCGATCGCCTGCTGGTCGCGGCGCAGGCCGACCACGTTGAGGTCATAGCGGGTGCGGAACGTCAGCTCGAGAAGGGTCTTGCCGATCAGTTGCGAGCCCGGAGGCAGCGAGATCTCGGCCATGCCCACTTCCTGGGACTGGTCGATGAAATAGGCCGCCTTGAAGTGCAGGGGCTCGAGCAGTATCGACTGGCACAGGCTGCGCAGGTCGTCGCGGTTTGCGAACAGGTCGAGCAGCAGCACGTCGTCTTGTTGCAGCAGGGTGCCGGAGTCGGCGGTGATCACCCGGGTGGTGAACTTGTGCTGGCGCTCGATGCCGATCACGTTGGCGCCGTGGCGGGTGCGCAGCTCCAGCTCGCCCAGGGTATGGCCGATCAGCGGCGAATGGGGGCGGATACGCAGGCGCCGCTCGCGGCCGCTGAGCTTGTAGTCCAGCACCAGGTCGAGCAGGGTGCGGCGGCTCTCGACGCGACCGTCCTTGCGCACCTCGCCGTTGAGCCAATGGCGGGTCAGCAGCATGTAGCCGATGCCCAGCACCAGCACCACCAGGCCGAAGGGCGTGAAACTGAAGAAGCCGAAGCCGCTTTCGCCGTGGCGCACCAGCTCGCTGTGCACCACCACGTTCGGCGGGGTCGCCACCAGGCTGAGCATGCCGCTGATCAGGCCGGCGAAGCTCAGCGGCATCATCAGCCGGCTGGGCGAGAGCTGCAGGCGCGCGGTGATGCTCAGCACCACCGGGATGAAGATCGCCACCACGCCGGTGGAGCTCATCACCGAGCCCAGGCCGGCCACTGCCACCATCAGCAGCACCAGCAGGCGCGCCTCGCTGTTGCCGGCGCGCTCGCTCATCCATTCGCCTATGCGGTAGGCGATGCCGGTGCGCACCAGCCCTTCACCGATCACGAACAGCGCGGCGATCAGCACCACGTTGGGATCGCTGAAACCGGCCAGGGCCTGCTCCACGGTGAGGATGCCGGACAGCGGCAGCGCGAGGATCACCAGCAGCGCGACCACGTCCATGCGCGGACGGTTGATGATGAACAGGACGACGACGACGGCCAGCAGGCCTAGGACCCAGAGCAGCTCATGGTTCATGGGGAGGGGGTGTTCCTTCACACGGGGGCACGAAAGGTGATGGCCCTAGTGTGGCAGCTTGACGCGAATGCGTCGTTGACGTGCTGCAGTGTTTTTCCGGGTGGCGATCCGGTGCGCGATGGCAGAGTGCTTGGGGCGGATGTGTGAGAGCCAATTGTGTGGGAGCGGGCCCGCAGGCCCGCCCGTGCTACTTAATTAGTGGCGATGCTTGTGCTTGCGGTTGTTGTCGCCCATGTGGTTGCCGATCGCACCGCCCGCCGCGCCGCCCAGGCCTGCGCCGATGGTCGAGCCGTTGGAACCGCCGAGCTTGCCGCCGATCAGCGAGCCGCCGGCCGAACCCAGGCCACCGCCGATGGCGGCTTCGGTGCGGTTGCCCTTGCGTGCGCCCACCGCGCTACCGGCCGCGCCGCCCAGGCCCGCGCCGATGGCCGCGCCGGTGCTGCCGCCGATCTGTTTGCCGACGACGTTGCCCAGGGCACCGCCCAGGCCGCCGCCAATGGCAGCGGTGCCGTCACCGGCGAAGGCGCCCTGGCAGAGCAGCAGGCCGAGGGCGAGGGAAGGCAGAGTCAGACGCATGTTGTGAACCTCAGGGGAATCATCAGGGGTAGGGTGCCGCCTGGTCGGCGGCGAGTCAGGGTGTGAAAGACGCTTCAGCGGTAGTAGCGGTCACGGTACTGGCGGTCGTCATCGTCACGGTCGTGGCGATGGTGATGACGGTGGCCACGGTCACGGTCGCGCCAGCCGTCGTCATCGTCGTGGTAGTGGTTGCTGTAGCAGCCACCGAGCAGCAGCAGGGTGGCGACCATCGAAAGGCTTGCAAGGCGTTTCATCACGTTATAGGTCCTTGATCCGCAACGGTTTACGCGGTACCACCTGAGACCTGTGGCGATCGATTTGGTTCTTTGCCGCGCAAACTTTTATCGCGACGGCGATGAGCGGCATGAGCGATTCCCCGGCCGGCCCGGCAGTGCTAGAGTCAGCTTCTTTTTTTGTCCCGAGGATGGAACATGCGAGCAATTCTGCCGATCACCGTGGCGCTGCTGCTGGCAGGCTGTGCATCGTCGACCATGGAAGCGGCGCGCAACGGCTCGCCCACCGCACGCCTGGATTCGCACAAGACGCCGGACCTGGTCGCCCAGTGCATCCAGTTCAGCTGGCAGGAAGAAAACACCTTCGGGGTCGATGCCAGCGGCTACCTGGAGGCGCGCAAGCAGGGCGGGTTCACCGTGTATACCCGGGAGGCGGAGTCGTTCGTCGATGTCTACGCCCAGGCGGGGGGCACGCGGGTGGACTATTACGCGCAGAACAATGACGGCGTGGCGTTGCAGCGCCGGGCTGCCGCGGCCACCTGCCTGTAATGCCTGGGAGCGGCCGACTACTTAGCTTGGCTGCGCCTCGCGCTCGGCAGTGATGTCCTCGAACACGCTGATCAGGTGCTCCGGCTGCCCGTCGGCGCGCCGTTCCAGCGAGGTGCGAGCCCGCACCCAGATATAGCGCCCGTCCTTGTGGCGCACGCGCTTCTGCACCTCGTAACGCTCGATCTCGCCGGCCAGCATGCGCTGCAGCAACGCCAGGTTGCCCGGCAGGTCGTCGGGGTGGGTGAGCTGCTGGAAGGTCGTGCCGTACAGTTCGTCCTCGCGGTAGCCCAGCAGCTCGCAGAAGCTGCCGTTGACCCGCTGCCAGCTGCCATCCGGGTCGATATAGGCCAGCGCGCCCCAGGCCAGTTCGAAGATGGTGCGAAAACGCGCCTCGCTCTGGCGCAGCTCTTCTTCGGCCACCTTGCGCTCGGTGTTGTCCATGCTGATGCCGACCATCTTCACCGGGCGCCCGACGCTGTCGCGCAGCACCGTGGCGCGCGAGGCGATCCAGCGCTGGCCGCCATCGGGGCGGGTGATGCGAAAATCGCATTCGCAGCCGGTGCCATCGGCCACCGCCTGGGCATACATGCCCTGCATGTGGCGGGCGTCATCGGCGTGAATGTGTTCCCAGAAGTCTTCGTTGCGGCGCAGCGGCCAGCCATACACCGCCTCGACGTTGGGCGAGTAGGTCACTTCGTCGGTGACCAGGTTCCATTCCCAGGTGACGATGCGCGCGCCTTCCTGGGCCAGCTTCATGCGCGTCTCGCTTTCCATGATCTCGGCGGTGTAGCGGCGGCGCACGTCGGTCATCGGCAGCTCGATCACCTCGGCCTGCCGCACGCTGTGCAGGGCTTCCTCGCCGTAGCGCAGCCAGATCCAGTTGACCTTGAGCAGGTCGGCCAGGCGGCGCAGGTTGTCGTAGTCGATCTCGCCGCCGCGGGTCCACTTGTGCACCGCCGTGCGCGAGATTCCCAGCGCCGTGCCCACGGCCTGCAGGGTCAGCTTGTGGTGTTCGAGCAGTTCCTTGAGGCGAAAGGCGAAGCTGTTTTCGGTCATGGGCGCTGGATCCTTGGGCGGGCACGAAGCGGGCAGTATACCCGAGCCGTCAACTTCTGGTTGACGGGGTGGTTGCCGGGTTTGTCGGGGCTGGTTATCGTGGCGCCTGACTCACTCAGGACAGGGAAGCACCGCTATGAGCCGATCACTGGAACTCAACCGCGCCAGCTGGGACGAGCGCGCACCCCTGCACGCCGCCTCCGGGGACTACGAAGTCGAGCGCTTCGTCGCCGAGCCCGGGCACCTGTCCGAGGTGGTGCGCTTCGACCTGCCGCGCCTGGGTGATATCCACGGGCTGCGCGCGATGCACCTGCAATGCCATATCGGCACCGACACCCTGTCGCTGGCGCGCCTGGGCGCCGAGGTCTGCGGCCTGGATTTCTCTGCGGCGTCCCTGGCCCAGGCGCGGCAGTTGGCCGAGCTCTGTGGCGCGGGCATCGCCTATGTCGAATCGGACGTCTATCAGGCCGCGCAGGTATTGCCTGCGGGGGCTTTCGACCTGGTCTACACCGGCATCGGCGCGCTGTGCTGGCTGCCGAGCATCCAGCGCTGGGCGCAGACCGTGGCGGCGTTGCTCAAGCCGGGCGGGCGGCTGTTCCTGCGCGACGGCCACCCGATGCTGATGGCCGTGAACGAGGACCATCAGGACCGCCTGCAGCTGGGGTACCCGTATTTCGAGCGCGAGGCGCCGACGGTGTGGCACAGCGACGAGACTTATGTCGAAACCGATCGGGCACTGACCCAGACCGAAACCCATGAGTGGAACCATGGCCTGGGCGAGGTGATCACCGCGCTGCTGAACAACGGCCTGCGCATCACCGGCCTGGAGGAGCACCAGAGCATCCCCTGGGAAGCGCTGCCGGGGCAGATGACGCTGGGCGATGACGGCGAGTGGCGCCTGAACGAGGCGCCGTGGCGGTTGCCGCTGAGCTATACGCTGCAGGCGGTCAAGGGGTAGAGGACGAGAATTGCGTGTACGCGAGTCGTGGGAGCGGGCTTGCCCCGCGATAAGGGCCGCCATTGCAATCGCGGGGCAAGCCCGCTCCCACGAACCCCGCGCCATTTCAGCCAGGGGCCAGCGTCCTCAGGACAGGAACCCACCATCGACATTGAGCGCGGTGCCGGTGGTATAGCTTGAGGCCTCACTGGCCAGGTACAGCACCGCGCCGGCCATCTCGCTCGGGTCGGCCACGCGCTTGAGCGGGATCTGCTGCAGCGCGGCATTGCGGATGCTGTCGTTCTTCACCAGCGCCGAGGCGAACTTGGTGTCGGTCAGCCCCGGCAGCAGAGCGTTGCAGCGGATACCGAACTGCGCGCACTCCTTGGCGAAGACCTTGGTCATGTTGATCACCGCCGCCTTGGTCACCGAGTAGATGCCCTGGAACAGCCCGGGCGAGACGCCATTGATCGAGGCTACGTTAATGATGCTGCCGCCGCCGTGCTCGCGCATCAGCTTGCCGGCTTCCACCGACATGAAGAAGTAGCCGCGGATGTTGACGTCGACGGTCTTCTGGAATGCTCCCAGGTCGGTGTCCAGGACGTTGCAGAACTGCGGGTTGGTGGCGGCGTTGTTGACCAGGATGTCGAGGCGGCCGAACTGTTCGCGGATGCCGGCGAACACCTGCTGGATCTGCTCCATCTCGCCGATGTGGCAGGCCACCGCGGTGGCTTTGCCGCCGGCGGCGACGATCGCCTCGGCCACCTGCTGGCAGCCGTCGAGCTTGCGGCTGGAGACGATCACATGGGCACCCTGCTGGGCCAGCAGGTGGGCGATGGCTTCGCCGATGCCGCGGCTGGCGCCGGAAACGAAGGCGATCTTGCCGTCGAGGTCGAACAGGTGGGTCTTGGACATTCGCGTATTCCTTGTTGTCTGCCGGGATTACAGGCTGGATTTGCCGATCAGTTGCAGGCTCATCTGCTCCAGCAGCCGGTTCATGTGGATGAACTGGGCGAAGCGCTTGTCCTGGGTCTGGCCGTGGAAGAAGCGGTAGTAGATCTGCTGGACGATGCCGGCCAGGCGGAACAGGCCGTAGCAATAGTAGAAGTCGAAGTTGTCGATGCGGATGCCGGCGCGCTCGGCGTAGTAGTCGACGAACTGCTGGCGAGTGAGCATGCCCGGGGCATTGCTCGGCTGGCGGCGCATCAGTTGCACCGGCGCCGGGTCGCCGGCCTCGATCCAGTAGGCCAGGCTGTTGCCCAGGTCCATCAGTGGGTCGCCGATGGTGGCCATCTCCCAGTCCAGCACGCCGATGATGCGCATCGGGTTGGCGCTGTCGAGGATGACGTTGTCGAAGCGGTAGTCGTTGTGCACGATGCCCGGGCGCGGGTGGTCGGCGGGCATCTTCTCGCGCAGCCAGGCGATCACCTGCTCCCAGCGCGGCGCGTCGGGGGTCAGGGCTTTTTCGTAGCGGCTGGCCCAGCCTTCGACCTGGCGCTGCACATAGCCTTCCGGCTTGCCCAGGTCGGCCAGGCCGCAGGCCTGGTAGTCCACCTGGTGCAACTCGACCAGGCGGTCGATGAAACTCTTGCACAGGGCTTCGGTGCGGCCGGCGTCCAGGTCCAGTTCGGCGGGGATGTCCGAGCGCAGGATGATGCCGTTGACCCGTTCCATTACATAGAACTCGCCGCCGATCAGCGACTCGTCGGTGCAGTGCACGTAGGCCTTGGGGCAATAGGGGAAGCCGGCGTTGAGCTGGTTGAGGATGCGGAACTCACGGCCCATGTCGTGGGCCGACTTGGCCTTGTGGCCGAACGGCGGGCGGCGCAGCACGAACTCCCGGTCCGGGTAGCTGACCAGGTAGGTCAGGTTGGAGGCGCCGCCGGGGAACTGGCTGATGCTCGGCGTGCCCGCGAGACCGGGAATGTGATCCTTGAGGTACGGATCGATGACGGCCGCGTCGAGTTCTTCGCCGGGGCGTACCTGGGTGGACTGGTCGGTGAGCGTCATGCGATTTCCTTATGATCGGTAGCAAGGACTATTGGCTAATCTAATTTCCTGTCAAAGCTGGTACAAGCGTGCCAGACGTTTATTGGCCTGGGTGTTGCCGGGCGATCAATGGCCCTGATGGGCGGGCCTTGCGGCAGGCGAAAAAAAACCGAAGCACATGCGGCTTCGGTTTTTTCATTGGCGATTCGCCGCGCCGATCAGGCCGGGAACAGCTCGCTGAGCTTCATCGACAGCATCATGTCGCCTTCGACGCGCAGCTTGCCGCTCATGAAGGCCTGCATGCCGTCGGTGTCACCGCTGACGATGCCCTTGAGGGTGTCGCTGTCCAGTACCAGGGTGCAGTTGGCGTCGGCGTTCTCGCCTTCCTGGATCTCGCAGGTGCCATCCTTGACCAGCAGGGCGTAGTGCTTGTCTTCGTCGGTGATGTTGAAGCCGAACACCAGGTCCAGGCCGGCGGCAGCGGATGGGTTGAATTTTGCCTTCATCGCCTCGACGGCTTTAGCTACATCGCTCATGGTGTATTCCTTGTTAAGTGATTTTCGCGTCCGCAAGGACACAACAGACCGGGCTCATCGGTAGGTGACGAGCTCCGGCAACCGCAACAGCCGCACATGGGCTTGGCTGTTGAAGGAAGCCAGGGTGACGTCGCGGCCACGGAACTTCAGGTGGCTGAGCGACGTGTTGATGATCTGCCAGTTCAGGGTGAACGCCTGAGCCGGCGTGATTCCGCTTACCAGGTGGAGCAGGGCGGCGATGGTGCCGCCGGAGGTGAACAGGGCGATGTTGTCGCCACTGGCCGCGCTGTCGAGCAGGCGCCGCAGGCCATCGCCGACCCGGCCGGTGAAGGCCTGCCAGGTTTCCAGGTGTTCGTCGTGGGCATGTTCGCCGTCGTGCCAGCGCTGCACCATCAAGGCGAACAGGCGCTGGAACTCGCCGCGGTGCTGGGCGCCGTTGCGCAGCACATGCAGGGCTTCGGGCTCTTCGGGCAGCAGGGCAGGGAGCAGGGCGCGGATCACGCCGTCGGCGTCGAACTCGTTGAAGGCCGCGTCGGTCTCTATGGTCGGGACTGCCTCGCCATGGGCCTGTAGCGCGTCCAGGGCCAGGCGGGCGGTGTCCTGCTGGCGACGCAGGGTGCCGGCCACGCAACGGTCCAGGCGCAGGCCCAGCTGGGCGAGGTGCTCGCCCAGTGCCTGGCTCTGACGCTCGCCCACCGGCGAGAGGACGTCGTAGTCAGCGGCACCGAAGGAGGCTTGGCCATGTCGGATCAGGTAGAGATTGCCCACGTTGAAGTCCGGCCCGGTTGGAGGTTGCTGCGAGGTTAGGTTGCCCCAGGCAGGCTGTCAACGAAAAAACATACAAGCGTTTGAAAAGGTCGTTTGAACTGTGTTGCCAGCATTTTCACCGGCTGGCAGCGGCCTTGGCGCCCCGGTATGCTTGCATCCAGTTCGCGCCCTTGCGGCGCTGGTTTATCAAGGAGTCAATGTGGAGTTTCTTGCCGAATACGCAAGCTTTCTCGCCAAAACCGCCACCCTGGTGATCGCCATCCTGGTGGTGCTGTCGGCCATCGCCGGCCTGCGTGGCAAAGGGCGGCGCAAGCCGGGCGGGCAGTTGCAGGTTACCCGTCTCAACGAGTTCTACAAGGAACTGCGCGAGCGCCTGGAATCGGGCCTGCTCGACAAGGCCCAGCTCAAGGCCCTGCGCAAGCAGCAGGCCAAGGCGGAAAAACAGCAGAAGAAAAAGCCCGAGGACAAGCGCCGGGTGTTCGTCCTCGACTTCGACGGCGACATCAAGGCCTCGGCCACCGAAAGCCTGCGCAACGAGATCACCGCGCTGCTGACCCTGGCCACCCCGCGTGACGAGGTGGTGTTGCGCCTGGAGAGCGGCGGCGGCCTGGTGCACAGCTATGGCTTGGCGGCTTCGCAGCTGGCGCGTATCCGCGAGGCCGGCATCCCGCTGACCATTTGCATCGACAAGGTCGCCGCCAGCGGCGGCTACATGATGGCCTGCATCGGCGAGAAAATCGTCAGTGCGCCGTTCGCGGTGCTGGGCTCGATCGGCGTGGTGGCGCAGATGCCCAACGTCAACCGCCTGCTGAAAAAGCACGACATCGATTTCGAGGTGCTGACTGCCGGCGAATACAAACGCACCCTGACCGTGTTCGGCGAGAACACCGACAAGGGCCGGGAGAAGTTTCAGGAAGACCTGGACATCACCCACCAGCTGTTCAAGGACTTCGTCGCCCGCTATCGCCCGCAGCTTCATATAGACGAGGTAGCGACCGGTGAAGTCTGGTTGGGCATCGCCGCGCTCAATCGCCAGCTGGTCGACGAACTGGGCACCAGCGACGAGTACCTGAGCCGCAGTGCCCGCGAGGCCAATGTGTTCCACCTGCGCTTCGCCGAGCGCAAGAGCCTGCAGGAGCGTATCGGCGTGGCCGCCAGCGGGGCGGTGGAGAACACCCTGGTCGGCTTGTGGAGCAAACTCGGGCGTCTGCGCTAACACCTTGAACCCCTTGAAGATTTTTTTCTTCAAGGGGGTTGCAAGGTGCATCGAATGCCGACATAATGGCGTCCATCGAAACGCAGCTGACTTGAAAAAGCCCAGCGGTTTCAAGGAGATAGCGAAAGCTGACTCCGACTTTGAGGCCGAGTAGCAAAGTGGTTATGCTCCGGATTGCAAATCCGTCTACGCCGGTTCGATTCCGACCTCGGCCTCCACTATTCGAAACCCCGCAGATCTAGGTCTGCGGGGTTTTTCTTTGCGCGCAGAAAACTACCTAAGTCCCAAAACAAATTACACGCAGTCCCAAAACTGGATCACTTGGAAGGCTTGGCGATCGCTCCGACACGGCGGTACACCGGAGCACGCCAATCAGCGAATCCACTCAAGCGCGGTGGATGCGTCGAAGTTCACTGAATAAAAACCTGAGAATACTGGTTGAATATACAGTGCTCGTGTGGCATAATTTCCTACATCAGCGACAGGTCTGAGGTTGGTGAAACCTCATCACCCCTGATCTTCGCCAGAGGACCTCGAGTCTCGAACCATCGCCCATGAGCGCCATACGCCCAATACAGAGGCCTGAACTTAAATCAGCTCAGTAACGGAGTTTAAAATGGATAACGCAAACTCGGCGTCTCAAACCTTGCAAGATCTTTGGACTCAAGTACAACCGGTGGAGAACACCGGCATGCTTAGGCGCGTGGTTTTTGCGCAAGGCAAGTTTTATGCGGCTGGTGGCAACGGTCTTCCCACAACCACTCAGCTTGTCACTGGAGACGCAACTGGTACAGCGTGGACCAAGCTTAAGGGCGCCGTCACCTCTAATAGCGGAAAGGTCCTCAACGAGCTGTACTGGAACGGTCTTGGGACAACGCTTCAAGGCCTTTCTCAATCCGGCAATGTGGTCCACGGCAGCATTGCACGCCCTTTAAATGATTGGACAGACCTTACGGCAGCTGCTCGCGCGTATGTAGACTTGCATGGCATTGTGTATTATCAGCCAATTTACGGCGACATCGCGACCTGGATACTGGTTGGGTCTAACGGTAAAGTCTTTTCCCGTTATGAGGATTGGTCAGGCACGGTGGAGCGCACTACGACCTTCACTTCTAGCGAGACTGTGCACTGCGTCAACGTCATTGGCGTTTTTGTGTTGATTGCGGGATCGAATGGGAAGCTGCTTAGCGCTGTGAAGATGCCAACGGGTAATCCGCAATCATTTGCGACCAGAACCAGCACCTTCGGCACTAGCACCATCCTTTCCATGAAGCTTTGCAACGGGAAAATGTTTATCGTTGGTGCGGATGGCAAGATGGCATATTCATCCGATGGGCTTACCTGGACTGCTGTTGAAGATACCAGTTTCGGTGGAACCATCATCCGCGACATTGCTTACGGTAATGGCAAGTATGTAGCTGTCGGCGACGGCGGCAAGACAGCCGTTTCCGAGGATGGGATCGGCTGGGTTCAGCAAGCCAACACTTTCGCAGGAACCGATATCCGGAGCGTCGCCTACGGCAACGGCAATTTTGTAGCTGTTGGTGCAGCCGGCAAGATTGCTTACTGGACTCCATGATCTTCTACCTCCTTGCGTAATAGAGCCCAGCCGTCGCGCTGGGCTTTTTCATTTCTGATTCAGGCTCGCCACAGCCAGGGTGGCCCTTCGGGGGATGCCTGGACGCGCGGCGAGACTGGTTCAGTTGGGTGCCAGCGCTGCAAGCCCATTGGCGGACGGGCGGGGAGAGACCCGCATCGAATTCAGTGGCTCCATGAGGGCCTATTCAGACCCTCGGAGTACTTATGGACCCTGCCGACATCGGCACCGTGCGCCGTCTGAATGAGCTGCTCGACTCCGAGCGCGAGGCCCGCAAGCATGCCGAGAACCGCGCCGAACAATTCGCCAAGAAGCGCGAGTTGGCCGCAACTGTCGACGAGCTGGAGGGCAAGATCGAGGCCCTGACAAGCCAAGTCGGATTGCTCACTGATCAACGCAGTATGGACGAGTGCAGATGCATTTCGTACAGAGTCTGGTGTGCCTGCTCCTGGTTGGTGTATAGATTGCTGACACCCACAAGGAGGATCGCATGAGGATTTTTATTGGGCTGGTTTCTGCGCTGGCCTTGGCTGGCTGTGCAACGATGGACGAAAAGCGTGCAGATGGGCCCTCGCGTCACCTTGTAAGCCAAAAGGATCCTGCCACGGTTGCCGAATGTACGCTTTATGCTTGGCAGAGCCAGAAGTGGGGGGGGGCCATTCATGAGGTCTATCTTCAGCCGCTGCGTGGCGGTGGTAAGACCGTGGTTAGTGCAGGCGAAGCAGAGTTTGCCGACTTCCTGCCTAGCGCAGTGGGTACGGATATCAAGGTCTACTTCATGACGACGATCTTCGAATCACGTCGTGACAGAAGGGCCGATGCCATCAGAGGATGTCTCTGAGTACCACCTCTGTAGAGGGGGCACAGAAGCACTGATCGATATTGCAGTACCGGAAGTTTTTGTCGCCCGTTCTTCAGTGATGCTGTAACGGGCCCCGGCAGAACGAACTACCGGGCTGCATGGATCCCAACTACGTGCTCTTGCCCGAAGCATCCTGCTCGACCATCAGGTCCAGCACATATTCGAAGAGCAACGTAGGACAGGGAGCTGCTTAGAATTAGTCATGTGTACGCAGCCACTCATCCGCAACTTCCCCCATGGTGGCAGGCGCTGCGCTCTTGATCCAGGCCATGAAGGCGCGGTCGAACTTGAAGGCCTCGCCACATTCAGCGACCAGGAACCGCCGGACCTTCTGCGTGTTCCGGTAGTGCCGGTCCAGCGGAGTGGCGCGGGTAATCGGCCCAGCGTGCCAGTCGAAGCTCATCTTCATTCCCTTGGATGGCTGTGATCCCAGGAGCGTAGCATTGTCGGCGGCTGCGCGGGCGTGCCCTGACCTGATGGTCTGCGCCATCTAACTTAAGCCAGGCGGCTTGCCAGAAGCTCGATGAATGCCCGCACCTTGACCGGTCGAAAGCGAGCCGTCGGGAAGACCGCATGGATCTCGCCTCGGGGTAGCGACCACTGCGGCAGCACCTCGATCAGCCGGCCTGCCTGCAGGTCAGGTTCCGCCACATAGTCCGGAAGGACCGATAGCCCGGCCCCGAGCAGCGTGGCTTCGCGCACTGCCAAGGTGGCGTTGAGCGACAGGCTGGCTCTCATCTCCACTGTTTCGCGCTGCGAGGCACCCTTGGCAAATAGCCAACGGGTCGGTTCTCGCAGCGCCAGGTTCGCCACGATCGGTAGGTCGGCCAGATCCGCCGGAGCCTGCAGTTTGTCCACTCGCGCTTGCCACTGCGGGCCGGCCACCAACCGTTGTGCAAGCTCGCCGATTCGCCGGGCCTGCAGATGTTGCTCGGTAATCCAGCCAACGCGAATGGAAAGGTCCAGATCGTTGGCGCCCAGATCCAGGGTCTGGTCGCTGAAATGTGCCTCGACCTTGCACTGCGGATATCGTTGCGAGAATGCGGTGATGGCCGGTACCACGAC
This sequence comes from Pseudomonas sp. BW16M2, assembly GCF_014268865.1. Classification (NCBI taxonomy): domain Bacteria; kingdom Pseudomonadati; phylum Pseudomonadota; class Gammaproteobacteria; order Pseudomonadales; family Pseudomonadaceae; genus Pseudomonas; species Pseudomonas sp. BW16M2. Next base: position 31,913 of record NZ_JABWRI010000029.1, read on the forward strand.
ACCGATGCCGTAATCGAAAGGGGCGGTCAGGCGTAGGGTGCCCGTCGGCTCGCTGGCGGCTTCGGACAATTCCTCGAAAGCCTCTTCAGCCTCTTTGAGGATCAATGCACAGCGGTGATAGAACTGCTGGCCCGCCTCGGTGGTGCGGACTTTTCGCGTACTGCGAACCAGCAGTGTGGTGCGACAGTCGCTTTCCAGCCGCGCCACCTGTTGGCTGACCACGGCCTTGGTTATGCCGAGGCGCTCTGCTGCTGCGGTGAAGGAGCCGGTTTCGACCACTGCAGTAAAGTACGCAAGCCTGTTCAGGCTGGAAGCGCCGGTCATTGATATGTCCTTAATGTATGCCTATTACATACAGTGCGTTTATTTCGTATGCGTTTAAATGTCAATGCTTGAGCTATAAGATTCGAGGCATTCCATTCAAGGCGATTCACTATGAGCAAGACCCTGGTTTACCTCTTCGATCCACTCTGTGGCTGGTGCTACGGTGCAGGTGGACCGCTGCCCCACGTTCTCGAGTCCACTGGCCTTGCGTTGCGCCTGATACCGACGGGGCTGTTTTCCGGCAGCGGTGCTCGCGTCATGGATGATGAGTTTGCGGCCTACGCCTGGAGCAACGACCAGCGTATCGAGCGCCTGACCGGGCAAACCTTTACTGAACGCTACCGCGACCAGGTACTCGCCGACCGTCTCCAGGCGTTCGACAGTGGTCCGTCTACCCTGGCGCTCAGTGCAGTGAACCTGACTTCGCCTGAGCGCGAGTTCGAAGCGCTCAAGGCGATCCAGGCGGCGCGCTATGTCGATGGCCAGGATGTGACTCGACTGGAGACGTTGACTGCAGTGCTGGTGAACCTGGGCTTGAATGCCGCCGCCGAGCGGCTGACGCGCCCGGATTCGGCCTTGCTGCAGGCCAACGACGATCGTGTGGGGCAGGGGCGTACCTTGCTGGGTCGCGTGGGTGGCCGAGGCGTGCCGACATTCGTTCTGCAACAAGCGGACGACGCCCTGCGGTTGCTACCTGCCAGCGCTATCTTTTCAGATCCTCAGGCCTTCATTCGCGAGCTGAACGTGGGGGTAAAACCATGAGCAAGAGCAACCTGGACATCATCCGAGCCTCGTACGAAGGCTCAGCCGAACAGAATGGCCGGAATCTGCTGGAGGCGCTGGCTGCGGACGTGACCTGGACCGAGGCGGCCGGCTTCCCTTATGCCGGTACCTATGTCGGCCCGCAGGCGATCATGGAGGGTGTGTTCCATCGCCTGGCCAGCGAATGGGATGGCTACCAGGCCAAGGTGCATACCTATGTGGCCGAGGACGACCGGGTTGCCGCCTTTGGCGTCTACTCGGGTACCTATCGCAAGACCGGGAAGGCGATGACCGCTACCTTTGCCCACCTGTACCGGCTGAACAACGGCAAGATCGTCAGCATGGAGCAATTCGTCGACAGTGCGCAGGTCAACGCGGCGCTTACCTGAGCCGTTTCACGGTCGCCGTCGGTTCCAGGCGCAGGCCGCCGCGGGGCGGCCTGCGCCGACTGGCAATTACTTGCCCGAAGCGTCCTGCTCGACCACCAGGTCCAGCACATAGACCTGCGACGAGGCGTCGGCCGGCGGGTTCTTCCATTCGTATTGCTTCACGCGCAGCACGGTGCGCACGCCGTCACGGTGCTCGAAGCCCTCGATGGACTGGTACAGCGGGTGCCAGCTGTCCTGGGTCGCCAGCTGCAGGCCGGCGTCGTCATAGCGACGCTCGCGCACTTGCAGGCACTGGTAGTTGGGGATCAGTGGATGGCTGCACTTGACGGTCTTGGCGGCCACTTCCAGGAACTTGATCTCGCCCTTGCTGCCATAGCGGGTCTCCGGGGTGGCTTCACCCTGGAACTTCAGCACCGAGCCGTCCTGGGTGGTCAGTTGCAGTACTGGCTCCCCGGCATCGTCGGAGAGGGTGGTGCGCAGGTCGCCCTTGAACAGGCGCCCGACCTGGGCGTCCAGTTCCATCAGGGGCTTGTCGCAGGCCTTCATGGTCGAGGCCAGTGACTGCACCTTCAGTACGCCGTCCTGGACGGTATAGCCGCCAAACTGGTTGTTGCAGCCGCCGCTGATGTTCAGGTTACGCTCGGCGAAGTTCAGGCGCAGCTTGCCCTCAATGCCAGGCGCCATGGCGGCAATGGCCTTGCCCGACGCATCGTTGGCAGCGACCAGGTTCCAGTAGTAGGCCGAGAGTTTGGGCTGGGTTGCGGTAGACGCGGCAGTGGCAGGCATGGAAGGCGTCCCTTCATGGGAGGTGGAAGCCGGGGCGCAGGCCTGGAGCAGGGCAGCGCAGACGGCAACGAGGAGAATGTTCTGTTTCATGGTTCGCTCTTTCAGCCTTGAAAAATGAGGGCGGCATCCTCGACAGGTGGGATGCGCGCGCCGGTAAACCGGGATATCGAGGCCGTTTCAGGATCGCTTCGCGACGTGGACCTTGCCACGTCTGTGAGCGCTATCGGACGGCCTCGGCAGTAACCGATGGCAATGGGACAGCATCGATCCCATTGAGTTTCATCGACAGGGTGGCCGGCAAGTGTTGCCAGATTTTGCAGAACAGCCAGTGCCCTCTAGACCTGCGGACCTTTGCAGGGATATCCACTCATTTTCGCGGCCTGTAGCGCCCGCTCGCTGGTCAAGGGCTTGAGTGCTCCCTCTGCGTAGCCGTTCTTGATGTAAAGAAAATAGTTGCCCTCCAGATCGTGGAAGATCCGGTACACATCGGCAGCTCTATGGGGGGTTGGCAGCGTGACTTTGTCGACCACCAGTTCATAGCCCTCGATGCCCAGCTTGCCCAGCTTGGTCGTGAAGTCTGCTTCGAAGGCTGCGCGCCAGCGATTGCGCTCGAAGGTGCATGCCCAGAAGAGGGCGATCAGTAGCAATAGCCCCGCGCACAGGAAGGCTATGTCGGTGAGCAGTTTCAGCATGTCGTTCCTTTGACCTGTGGTCCTTCAATACCGGCTGGATGCCACTTTACCAAGTCGCAACGGTAATATGCGCGCCCGCCGTAGTGCCGATAGGCCTGATTGCTCAGGCAGGCGCATGGTGAAGCCCCATGTCATTGTCATGGTCTAGGATTGCACAGACCCCAATCTTCAGAGGCAAGCAGCAATGAGCAAGCGCCGCACCGTCATTGCCACACTGACATCCATCGCGCTGGTACTGGCGCCCTGCATATCCTTCGCCGACCCGGGTAATGGCAAGGGGCACGGCAAGGGGCAATCCCAGCAGAACCATGGCAACCAAGGGGCGGGCAAGCACGAGGGTGGTCACGGCGGCCCGGTGATTGACCGGGGCGATGTGCTCGGCATTCTGGGTGGGCACCGCGACTACTGGAGCCCGGGGCCTGCATTGCCTCCCGGCATCCAGAAGAACCTGGCGCGTGGCAAGCCGTTGCCCCCAGGCATCGCCAAGAAGCTCGATGGCCGGCTGCTGGGCCAGCTGCCGCGTTATGACGGTTATGAATGGATGCAGGCGGGTGTCGACCTGATTCTGGTGGCAGTCGCCACGGGGGTGATCTACGAAGTACTCAACGGTGCTTTCGACTAGCGCGCAGGCAAAGAAAAGGCCCGCTGGGGAGGGCGGGCCAAGTGTTTCACGGATGAGTCATCACCTTGGCACGGCAGACGTGAAAATGTTGTCAATTGGCGCTGCTTTCGCGTAGGCGGGGAGCACAAAAAAGAAAACCCGCCAAAAAGGCGGGTTGAACAGAACGTATCGAAGCCAGGTCAGTCTGCCTAGGCGTTTGTCAGAATTTCGTGAAGGCCACCCGGGTAATCGTGCAGTAAACGTTACTGAGTTTTTCATAAGCCCGGCGAACGTTTCCCGGCAACGGCTCCCGAGCCTCTAACGGTGCAGCAGTTCCAGCTGGCTGATCACGCAGACAGACGCGTCCACGGACGGGGTGTCATCGCTGAAGTCCACCTGGTTGTAGACGCCGCCATGGAAGTTGAAGGTCTGGTCCTTCCAGTCCGAGGTCATTTGCAGCAGGCCGGAGTCGCCGCTGCGGCCGTTGCAGGCAGCGGTCACCGTCACGGCCCTGGCCGCGGTGACTTCGAGGGTGATGTCGAAGGACGTACCCAGGGGCACATCGACGAGGAGGGTGCTGTTGGCTGGCGTCGCCTGGTTGAAGTCCCGGCGAAAGCCGAGGGTGATCTTGCCCTTGTTCCAGAACACCTTGATCGGCGGGCTGTCGTCGTCTTTCACATGCAACTGCGCGATCACCACCTTCTGTGCCGAGTTGACCTGCTCCAGCAGCATGCGCTGGTGGCTGAAATGTCGGCTGGCGCTGCTCATGGCCCAATAGGTGGCCTCCTTCCACTCGCAGCGGGTTCGATGGGTACTCTTGCTCGATGCGCCCTTGGTCGGCGCGGTCATGCGCACTGCGCCACTGCTCAGTCGGCTTACAACCTGGGGCAGGCTGGCGAGGGCCTGGGCGCCGGTGACCTCCAGGGCCACAGGGTTGGTAGCGGATTTGGGCACCGGGGTAGTAATGATCAGTTGGTCGATGTTCACGGCCATGGGGAAAGCTCCTTGATGAAAAAGATCCTGCACCCATGCGAGCGCTGAAATGGCGGGCGGTTCAGTGGTGCGCGGGAGGACCGGGCAAAAAAAGCCCGCCAGGGCGGCGGGCAAAGTGCGTTTTTGAAGGGAGAGCCTGCACCATGCGCCTTGTCGGTTAAGCCGGGGTTAAGCGCCGCGAGGATTGACCGCCCGCGCCGATGCGCCTATACAGGCGTGCCGTTGTTACCGGAGCCTGCGATGCACGACGAAGACGATCTGCCTGAACCTGAGCACGACCACCTGCTCGACCCTGAATTCCACGAAGACTTCGACCCCGAGGCGGACGCCTACGGGGCGCTGGACGAAGTCGAGGAGGACGAAGAGTCGCTCGACGACTTCGATGATGAGGACGACCACCCAGCCTGGCACGACGACTGCGATGACTGAGGCCGCAGTGGTGCTCAGCGACGGTCGAGGGAGAAGCGCCCGGCGCCGGTGAGGGCCAGCAGCAGCAACCCGCCGACAATGGCGAGGTTCTTCAGGAACTGGGTCATGTTGGCGCTGCGCTCGGGCTCGACCATGTTCCAGAACGGGTGCCCGAGCAGCGCGGTGCCCAGCACGAACAGGGCAAACAGCAAGGCCAACGGGCGGGTGTAGAAGCCCAGGATCAGCAGGATGCCGACCAGCAGCTCCATGATCACGGCGACGGCTGCCGCCAGCATGGGCGCCGGCGCGCCGAGGGAGGTCATGTAGCCGACCGTGCCTTCGAAACCGCTCAGCTTGCTCCATCCGGAGAGCACGAACAGGATCATCAGCAGGATGCGGGCGAGCAGCAGGATGACGTCGCGTTGACCGTCGAGCAGGCTATAGCGCATGGTGGCGCTCCAGTGGACAGTGACAGGTTCCACTCTAGCAGGTGCGCGGCGGTTTTCCGGCGGGCATGAAAAAGGCGCCGCAAGGGCGCCTTGATCGGCAGAAGATGGTGCGAGTGGCGGGACTCGAACCCGCAAGGCTCACGCCGACAGATTTTAAGTCTGCTGTGTATACCAATTCCACCACACTCGCACGATTGACCGGCATGCTACATAGCAGCAGGGCCAAGGCAATCAGGCGCGCTTTATAACCCATTGTTATAGAAGCGTCAACCGGCCCCAGGGTTCAGGGTTCGATGCTGCGGGCGATGTCGCGCATCTCGCAGGCCGAGTGGTGCAGGTCATTGACATGCCCGTCCATGGCCTGTGCATCAGCCTGGTGGATCGAGTGGCGCAGGAACCGGGCATGGCCATCCAGGGCCTGGCACAGTTCGTCGAGTTCGCCGGCACTGCGCACCAGGTCGTCTTGCAGCCCTTGCATGCGAAGGTTCGAAGTCATGTCGCTTCCTTGTGAAATCGGGGCGCAGCCACTATAGGTCAATTGACAGGATGCTGCCATTACGCCACTGTCCACACATTGGATCCAACTGGTTGTGTCGCCATGTCATCGCGTTCCCCCGACCCAGAGGCAGTCCGGCGCGTGCGCCCGAAGCTGTTCTGGCGTCTGCTGTTCCTGCTTGTCTGCCTGCTGGCGGCATTCCTGTACGCCGGTTTCATGAGCCTGGGCGGCTACCTGTTGATGCTCGGGCTCGATCAGCAACACCCCGGAGCACAGCGCTTGCTGGCATTGGGCGGCGGGGCATTGATCCTGCTGCTGGGGCTGTGGTTGCTGAAGGTGGCGATGCCGCGCCGGCTGGTGCCGACGGTGGTGGAGCGCGAGCACTGACGATCGTCGCCTGAAGGACGGTGTAGGCGGGACTTTTGACTACGCTCAATATGTCCTTTCGCGGTGCTTGTGGAGCTTGCATGGTGTCGACAGACCGCCCCACCCATTCGGTGATGCCCGAGGCGCGCTACGAGCAGTTGGTCCAGGCAGTGGTGGACTATGCCATCTACATGCTCGATCCGACCGGCCATGTGGTGTCGTGGAACGCGGGTGCGCAGCGGATCAAGGGCTATCGCGCCGACGAGGTGATCGGCCGGCATTTCTCGTTGTTCTTTACTGACCAGGACCGTGCCGAAGGCCGTCCGCAACAGCTGCTGCACCAGGCCTTGGAAGAGGGCAAGGTGCAGGACGAGGGCTGGCGCGTGCGCAAGGACGGTACGCAATTCTGGGCGCTGGCGGCGCTAGATGTCATTCGTGATGAAAAAGGTGAGGTCATCGGCCTGGCCAAAGTCACCCGCGACATCACCGACCGCCGCGAATCCGCCCTGCAACTGGACGCCATGCGCGCGCAGCTGTTCCAGGCGCAGAAGCTCGAGGCCCTGGGGCAACTGACTGGTGGCCTGGCCCATGACTTCAACAACCTGCTGACGATCATCCTCAGTTCCGCCCGGCTGGCCTGCGGCAGCCAGGATCCGGCACGGGTGCGGCGCCTGCTCGAGCATATCCTCGACGCCGGACAGCGCGGTACCCAACTCACCCAGCAACTGCTCAGCTTCGCCCGGCATCGGCAACTGAACGTCACCCGCATCGCCCCGGCCCAGGTGATCGACACCACTCGTGGTCTGGCGGAGCACGCGCTGCCCAGGGACATCGAACTGCTGCCGCAGGTGCAGCCGGACCTGCCGTTGATCGAGGTGGATGCCGGACAGTTGCAGATGGTCCTGCTCAACCTGGTGTTCAACGCCCGCGACGCCATCGCGGCGACCGGGCAGATCCACCTGGCGGTAGAAAGCGTTCGCCTGACTGGCGAGGTGGAGGGCCTGCACGGGCACTTCGTGCGTTTCGATGTGCGTGATGACGGGCAGGGCATCGACCCCCAGGTGTTGCCGCGCATCTTCGAGCCGTTCTTCACCACCAAGGCTTTCGGCAAGGGCACCGGCCTTGGGCTGAGCCAGGCCTATGGCTTCGCCCGCCAGAGCGAGGGCGCGATCAGCGTCTCCAGCCGCCCCGGCGAAGGCACCTGCATGAGCCTGTACCTACCCGCCCGAACAGGCACCGATACCCCAGCGAGCGACGGATAGACGACCATGGTAGAGCAACTCAAGCGGCTGGCCACCGGCATCGAAGGGCTCGATGCGCTGCTCAAGGGCGGGCTGGTGGTCGGTGCCTCCTACATCGTCCAGGGGCATCCGGGCTCGGGCAAGACCATCCTCGCCAACCAGCTGGCCTGCAACCATGTGCGCGACGGTGGCCGGGTGCTGGTGGCGACTTTGCTCAGCGAGTCCCATGAGCGTCTGTTCCAGTACCTGTCGACGCTGAGCTTCTTCGATCCGGCGCTGGTCGGCGACAGCATCCAGTTCGTCAGCGCCTTCGACACCCTCGAGCAGGATGGCCTGGACGCGGTGGTCAGGCTGTTGCGCCAGGAGATCGCCCGGCAGCAGGCCACCTTGCTGGTCGTCGATGGCCTGCTCAACGCCCGCTCGCGGGCGGAAACCAGCCTGGACACCAAGAAGTTCGTCTCCGAGCTGCAGGGACATGCGGCGTTCGCCGGTTGCACGGTGTTGCTGCTGACCAGTGCCCGGCTGGAGGAGGGCAGCCCCGAGCACACCATGGTCGATGGCGTGATCGAGCTGGGCGAGCACCTGGTCGGCAGCGCCGCGGTGCGGCATGTCCAGCTGCGCAAGACCCGCGGCAGCAGCGCGCTGTCCGGGCGCCACGAATGCCAGATCGACGAGTCGGGGTTGCAGGTCTATCCGCGTCTCGAGGCGCTCTATAGCCGGCCCAGCCAGCAGGATGCGCAAACCCTGGCGCGGGTCGCCACCGGGGTCGCCGACCTGGACGGCATGCTCGGTGGCGGGCTGGCCGAGGCCTCGGTGAGCCTGCTGATGGGGCCATCCGGCGTGGGCAAGACCGCCTTGGGCATCGCGTTTCTCGCCGCTTCGAGCAAGGCCGCGCCGGGGCTGCACTTCGGTTTCTACGAGACGCCGGCGCGATTGCGCTTGAAGGCGTCCGCGTTGGGCTACGATCTGTCGGCATTGGAGCGCGAAGGAACGGTGCAATTGAGCTGGCAGCCGACCACCGAAGGCCTGCTGGACCAGCTCGGCGCCCGTCTGCTGGCGCAGGTCGAGGCATTGGGCGCGCGACGCGTGGTGATCGACAGCCTCGGCGCCTTCGGCCGCCTGGCGCTGGAGCCCGCCCGCCTGAACGCGTTCTTCCGCGCGCTGACCGGCGAGTTGCGCGCCCGCGGCGTCACGGTGCTGCTGACCTGGGAGATGCGCGATATCTTCGGCTCGGAGATCACCGCGCCGGCCCCGGACCTGTCGAGCATCGTCGACAACCTGATCCTCATGCGCTTCGCCGAGCTCGATGCACAACTGCACCGCGCGCTGTCGATCATCAAGGTACGCGACAGCGACCACGATCCGGCCCTGCAGGCGTTGAACCTGGGGCCCAAGGGCATCAACCTGGCGCGGGCGTTCGATGGCGCCAGCGGCGTGCTCAGCGGCTCGGCGACAACGCCAGGAGACCGCTGATGGGATGAACAGCATCCTGATCGTCGACGACGAGTACCTGATCGCCGATATCCTCGGCTTTGCCCTGGAGGATGAGGGCTACCTGGTGGAAAAGGCCAGCAATGGGCGCAAGGCCCTGGAGGCCCTGAGAGAAAAGCGCGTGGACCTGGTGATCACCGACTACATGATGCCGGTGCTCAATGGCGAGGAGTTGCTGAACGCGATTCGTGACGAACTGCAGCTGGCGGATTTGCCGGTGATTCTCATGAGCGGCGCCCAGGCCAGCCAGGGTCGGGCCTGCCCCGGAAGGTTCGCGGCGGTATTCGACAAACCCTTCGACATGGACCGGATGATCGCCACGGTGCGCGAACTGCTCGGCACCTGAGGTTCGGGAGAGGCTCCCCGCATGGGCGGGCAATCGATCAGGCGCATCCGTGCGGCATGATGCGGTTGGCTTGAGGTTACTCGTCGTTGCTCTTCTCCGGTGCCGGGCTGCCGGCCTGGATACGCTTGTAGATCTCTTCACGGTGCACCTGGACATCCTTCGGCGCATCGATACCGATCCTCACCTGCATCCCCTTGACGCCCAGAATGGTGACTTTGATGTCGTCGTCGATGACGATGCTTTCGCCAACCTTGCGTGTGAGTATCAGCATGTAGTTCTCCTTGGTGATGTAGAAAACCGCCGAGCCTGATGGTCTGCGGTGGGAGCCTGTCCCTCTTCCTTCTCATTAAAGACGCTTTCGGCGGATAGTAATTCCCCGACAGACAAATTCTGTTATCGATCTTTAGTTGCAGGTGCCAGTGGGGGTGCTACGCATTCCACTGGCCAAGGTGCTCGGTGGCAAGGATAGGGTGCTTGGCGCCATATGGGAAATTTCTCTGCTCGATGAACTAAATAGTGGGGCTCAATGATCGTTCTGGCCCTGCAGGGCCTGGAGGAAGCGCAGCAGTGGTACTTCCTCGATTTCCAGGCCCTTGCGCGCATGGGCTGGAACAAAGTAGTAAGCATCACCAGCGTGGGAGCGGGCTAGCCCCGCGATCACCGGCGAAGCCGGTGCCCCACCCCCCATCGCGGGGCTAGCCCGCTCCCACGCTGTCCCGGTTAGGTCAACGTATTATGTTTTGCTCCATGAGAGGTCGGCGGGATCACCAGGGCGGCGATGCGCGCCAGGGTGTCGGCATCACGGCATGGGTGCGGTCCATGGAGGGCACTGTTGCTGCAATGGACCGCGCCCGTTGCGGCATTGCTCAACCCAGCAGCGCCACCGACTTGATCTGCGCCCACAGCATCTGGCCCGGCTGCACCGCGAGCTGGTCCGCCGAATAGCGGGTGATGCGCGCCAGCAGGGCGCTGCCGGCGGCATCCAGGCTGACCAGCACATGGGCCGGATTGTCCGCTGGGCGGCACTCGCGGACCCGCACCGGCAGGCGGTTGAGGATGCTCGAGGCGCCGTCTGCGGTCAGTGCCAGGCTGACATCCCGGGCCTGTACCTTGAGGCGCAGGGTGCTGCCCATGTGCAGCCCGGGGTGGGCGATGCGCAAGCGCTGGCCGTCACCGCCGGGCAGGCGCAGCTCGAACAGCTGGTAATGCGGGTCGTGGCCCACCACCACGCCTTCAAGCACCACGCCGGCATCCTCGCCCTGTGCCAGGGGCAGGTCGAGGCGTGCCAGGGTCTGGCCGATCGGTCCGCTGGCCACGGCCTTGCCCTGTTCGAGCAGGACCAGGTGGTCGGCCAGGCGCGCCACTTCGTCCTGGGCGTGGCTGACGTAGATCAGCGGGATATCCAGCTCGTCGTGCAGGCGCTCCAGGTACGGCAGGATCTCGCGCTTGCGCGCGCTGTCGAGCGCGGCCAGCGGCTCGTCCATCAGCAGCAGCCGTGGGCTGCTGAGCAGGGCCCGGGCGATGCCGACCCGCTGCGCCTCGCCGCCGGACAGGGTCGCCGGCTTGCGCGCCAGCAGGTGGCCGATGCCCAGCAGTTGGCAGGCCTGTTCCTGGCTGATCTTGCGCGCCTCGGGGGCGATGCGGCGCCAGCCGAACTCGAGGTTACCGCGCACCGACAGGTGCGGGAACAGGCTGGGCTCCTGGAACACGTAGCCGACCGGGCGCTGGTGCGGCGGGATGAAATGCCCGCGCGCGCTGTCTTCCCAGACCTGGCCGTTGACTTCGATATAGGCGCTGGCGGCCCGCTCCAGGCCGGCCAGGCAGCGCAGGCAGGAGGTCTTGCCCGAGCCGGAATGGCCGAACAGGGCGCTGATGCCGCGTCCGGGCAGATTCAGGTCGACGTCCAGGGTGAAGTCGTCGCGCGCCAGTTTCAGGCGCGTCTGTATCGATGCGCTCATGTCAGCTCCAGCCGGCCTTGCCGCGACGGCCTGCATAGAGCATCAGCAGCACCAGGAACGAGAACACCAGCATGGCCCCGGCCAGCCAGTGCGCCTGGCTGTATTCCATGGCCTCGACGTGATCGAAGATCTGCACCGAGACTACGCGGGTCCTGTCGGGAATGTTGCCGCCGATCATCAGCACCACGCCGAACTCGCCCACGGTGTGGGCGAAGCCGAGGATGCTGGCAGTGACGAAGCCGGGGCGCGCCAGCGGCAGCACCACGTGGATGAAGGTGTCCCAGGGGCTGGCGCGCAGGGTGGCGGCCACCTCCAGCGGGCGCTGGCCGATGGCGCCGAAGGCATTCTGCAACGGCTGCACCACGAAGGGCATGGAGTACACCACCGAGCCGATCACCAGCCCGGTGAAGCTGAACACCACGCTGCCCAGGCCCAGGGCCTGGGTCGCCTGGCCGATCCAGCCATGAGGGCCGAGGGCCAACAGCAGGTAGAAACCGATCACTGTCGGTGGCAGCACCAGGGGCAGGGCGACCACCGCGCCGATCGGCCCGCGTAGCCAGGAACGGGTGCGCGCCAGCCACCAGGCGATGGGCGTGCCCAGCACCAGGAGAATGGCGGTGGTCAGGCTGGCCAGCTTGATGGTCAGCCAGATCGCGCCCAGGTCACTGGCGTCGAGCGGCATCAGAGCTCATAGCCGTAGGACTTGATCACCGCGGCGGCCTTCGGGCCCTTGAGGTAGTCGACCAGGGCCTTGGCGGCCGGGTTGTCCTTGCCTTTGTTGAGGATCACCGCGTCCTGGCGGATCGGGTCATGCAGCTCGGCCGGAACGATCCATGCCGAGCCCTCGGTTACCTTGCCATCCTTGTAGATCTGCGACAGGGCGACGAAGCCCAGCTCGGCATTGCCGGTAGACACGAACTGGAAGGCCTGGGTGATGTTCTGGCCTTCGACGATCTTCGCCTTGGTGGCTTCGGTCAGCTTCAGCTTGTCCAGCACCTGGGTGGCGGCCAGGCCGTAGGGCGCGGCCTTGGGGTTGGCGATGGACAGGTGCTTGTATTCGTTCTTCTTCAGCACCTCGCCCTTGGCGTCGACGTAGCCCGGCTTGGCCGACCACAGCGCCAGGGTGCCGATGGCGTAGGTGAAGCGCGAGCCCGCGACGATTTCTTTCTCCTGCTCGAGCTTGGCCGGGGTGCTGTCGTCGGCGGCGAGGAACACTTCGAACGGCGCGCCGTTCTTGATCTGTGCGTAGAACTGGCCGGTGGCGCCGTAGGCGGCGACCAGCTTGTGGCCGGTGTCCTTCTCGAAGTCCTTGGCGATGGCCTGGATGGGCGCTGTGAAGTTGGCCGCTACGGCGACCTGGACCTCGTCCGCCTGGGCGGCGTTGGCGGCGATCAGGGTGGCAAGGGCGCTGAAGGCCAGGTGGGACAGGCGAATACGCATGCAAACGGCTCCTAGGGACGGCGGGTTATCGTTATGGCTTTGACTATATAGCGATACGCCATCCGTCGGGAAGAGGGTGCCTGAAAATTTCCTGATCTACGAGTCAGCTTTTTGTTGTCTGCCCGGCAATCAGGCGGGTCAGGTCGCCCGCTGGCATATGCCGCCCGAGGCGCAGCGCCTGTCCCGACCACAGGTTGCTGAAATCGGCGTTGCCCTGTGGATCGGTGATCGCCCGCAGCGGCATCAGCGCGCCGCCGGCCAGCGGGAAGCGTGGGGCGAGGGTGCTCATCGGCCCCAGCTCGCGCATCAGGCGGTTGTTGATGCCGCGGGCCGGGCGGCCGGTGAACAGGTTGGTCAGCGCGGTGTCGCTGGCGGACGCGCTGTCCAGGGCGCGACGGTGCGCCGGGGACACCTTGGCCTCTGGGCAGAACAGGTACGCGGTGCCGACCTGCACCGCCGAAGCCCCCAGGGCCAAGGCGGCGACCAGGCCGCGATGATCGCCGACACCACCCGCCGCGATTACCGGCAGCCGCACGGCATCGGCCACCTGCGGCACCAGGGCGAAGGTGCCGATCTGGCTGGTGATGTCACTGCCGAGGAACATGCCGCGATGGCCGCCGGCCTCGTAACCCATGGCGATGATCGCGTCGCAGCCGTGCTGTTCCAGCCACAGCGCTTCCTCCACCGTGGTGGCGCTGGACAGGACCTTGGCCCCGCTCGCCTTGACCCTTTGCAGCAACTCGGGCACCGGCAGGCCGAAGTGGAAACTGACCACTTCAGGGCGCAGTTCCTCCACCAGCTGGCAGCTCAGTTCGTCAAAGGGGGCACGATTGGACACCGGCGTCGGCGCCTCGAAGTCCGCGCCGACTTCCTCGTAGTAGGGCTTGAGCGCCTGCTTCCAGCGGGCGTCGCGCTCGGGATCCGGTGCTGGCGGCTGGTGACAGAAGAAGTTCAGGTTGAGCGGGCCCCGGCAAGCGGTGCGAAAGGCCTCGATCTCGCCGCGCACCTGTTCGGCGCTGAGCATGGCGCAGGGCAGGGCGCCCAGGCCGCCGGCGTTGCCGACGGCAATGGCCATGGCCGAACCGCTGGCGCCGGCCATGGGGGCCTGGAGAATGGGCAGCTCGATACCCAGCAGGTCGAGGATGCGGCGGTCTTGCCAGGGGCTCATGGGCGACTCCTTGAGTGCGGGGCGTGCTGCGTGGTTACAGGGCCTTGCTGACCTGGATGTCGCTGATCTTGTCGGCGTCGTCGCCGTGGATCTTGCGCAGGGCCTGCTGCGCCTGCTCGAGGGAGGCGTCGGGCATCTGGGCGAAATCCCAGCGGCGTTCACCGTCGAGCTTGTACTTGATCACGTACTTGATGGTCTGGGTCATGCGGCTATCCGAGTGTTATCCAAGTTTCGACGACGAGCGACGGATGATCTTGATCTTGTGGCTGAGGGCCGGCTTGCGCGTCACCGAGATCGGGCGGGTGGTCACGGTGTCGATGGTGATGTTCCAGAAACCGGTGCTGGGCACGGTGATCTTCGCCGGGAAGCGCTCGAAGTGGCCGCCGTGGTAGGTGTGGCGCCCGCCATTCTTGAAACTGCGGAAGTTGGCGTCGTTCATCAGGCGGATGTTGCAGCGCTGGGAGCACTCGATGACGACGATGTCGTCCTCGTTCAGGTGCTCGCGCTGGTGTACGAATTTCATGGGGTGCTCCGCAAGGATTGTTTCAGCAAACGCGAAAGATACCACGATGTGAGGTTACACTTGCGCCCGGGCTGGCCAAGCCAAGGAGATTTCTGCCAGACGTGGGAGCAAAACCGCCTGGATGTGGTCAGAGGATGACTTTGAAGAAGCTGGAGACGATGTAGATGAAATGGGTAGCAGCAGCGGTGGCGCTGACGTTGGGCGGCTGTGTCAGCGTGACGGAGCTCGAGCAGTCCCACGCGACGCTGGATGTGATCTCCGGCAAGACGCCGCGCGAGTATGCCGACTGCGTCAAGCGCAAGCTGGCTGATACGCGTGATCCTTTGCAGGAAGAGCTGCGTGGCGATGGCTTGCGCCTGACCGTGCCGCAGAAGCTGACGTCAGGCGTCGGCCCTGCGGCGCTGCTCGATATCGACAAGCGCGGCAGCGGCAGCGCGATCAAGGTGTACGAGCGGTTGAACAACTTCCCGCTGCGCCTGGGTGATGTGCGCACCTCGGCGACCCAGTGCATCTCCGGTTCTTGATCCAGCTCAGTTAATCGGCAATTAGCTGGCGGTTTGCCACTTTCCTTCCCGGTGACGCGTTGTCGCACGTCGGGGAATAGGCCTAGTATTTCTGGGCTTATATCGTTTAAGCCTAAGCTTATAACAAGGAAATGGAGCCTCCGTGATGAAAACCCTGAGCCATGTCGTGATCGGCAGCCTGCTGATCTTGGCCTGGCCCTCGGCGCACGCTGCCGATGGCCAGAAAATCTTCAATCAGGGCGGGCAGAACCCCGCCGCCATGGCCTGCCTGGGCTGCCATGGGCCGGACGGCAAGGGTATCGCCGCCGCCGGTTTTCCCCGTCTTGCCGGTTTGCCTGCCGGCTATCTCAGCAAGCAATTGCATGACTTTCGCAACGCCAGCCGCAAGCAGGCGGTGATGGAACCGTTGGCCAAGGCCCTGGACGATGCCGAGATCGAGGCGGTCAGCGCCTACCTGGCCAAGCTGCCGGCCGATGCCGCGGCGGACACGCGCCGCCAGCAGATCGCCAACGATCCGGTGGCCCGCCTGGCCGTCTATGGCGACTGGAGCCGGTTGATCCCCGGTTGCGTACAGTGCCACGGCCCGGGCGGCAGTGGCGTCGGCGAGCACTTCCCGCCGCTGGCTGGGCAGCCTGCCGGTTACCTGGTGGCGCAACTCAATGCCTGGCGCGATGGCAGTCGCAGCAATGATCCCAACCAGTTGATGGTCAACGTGGCCAAGGCGATGACCGATGCCGAGGTCAAGGCGGTCGCCGACTACTTCGCCCAACCGGCCAGCCAGGAGGTCAAGCCATGAAAGTCCTGATGCCAACCCTGCTGCTGGTGGCCATGGGCACTGCCCAGGCCGCGCCCATCGCCATGGAAGACCAGTCCCAGCTCAAGGTCCCGGGTGTGCAGGCCGCCCCGCAGTTCGTGCCGCCCGCGGAAAGCGCGATTCCCGACAACGCCTTCGGCAAGATGGTCCGTGAAGGCCACGCGCTGTTCGTCGATACCCGCCGGCTGATGCCCGACGCGGTCGGCAACGGCTTGAACTGCAGCAACTGCCACCTCGACCAGGGGCGCCTGGCGCATTCTGCGCCGCTGTGGGGGGCCTACCCGATGTATCCGGCGTATCGCAAGAAGAACGACAAGGTCAACACCTTCGCCGAGCGTATCCAGGGCTGCTTTACCTTCAGCATGAACGGCAAGCCGCCGGCGGCCGACAGCCCGCAGATGACCGCCTTGAGCGTTTACGCCTACTGGCTGTCGACCCAGGCGCCGACTGGTGTGGAAATCGCCGGTCGCGGCTACCCGGAGGTGCCCAAGCCCGAGGGGGGCTACGACTTCAAGCGCGGCAAGCAGGTGTACGACGAGCAATGCGCGATCTGTCACGGTGGCAATGGTGAAGGACAGAAAGTGGCCGGGGAATACGTGATGCCGCCGCTGTGGGGCAAGGATTCCTATAACTGGGGCGCCGGCATGCACCGGATCAATACCGCGGCGTCGTTCATCAAGTACAACATGCCACTGGGCAAGCCCGGCAGCCTGAGCGACCAGCAGGCCTGGGACGTGGCGGCGTGGATCAACCGCCATGAGCGGCCGCAGGATCCGCGGCTGGTCGAAGGCTCGATCGAGAAGACCCGGCTGAAGTTCCATGCCAACGACGGGGTCAACCTGTACGGGCAGAAAGTTGATGGCGTGTTGATCGGGCAGGGGATCGGCGGTTGAGCTGAAACCCTCGCGGGGCAAGCCCGCTCCCACGCCCAGCAAGGGACGATCGTGGGGGCGGGCCCGTCCCGTGATGATGTCGCCGGTCGCCTGAAATTCACGGCCTGGCGGAACTATCTACACTGGAATGTCTCTATGATGGCATCGGCCAGCGCGGGGGGCATTGTAAGGTGACCGCCGCCTGATTAGACTGCGCCGAATTTCGTACGCAAAGCCCTTGTTAAGGACGTATATGATCAAGAAATGCTTGTTCCCGGCAGCCGGTTACGGCACCCGCTTCCTGCCCGCTACCAAAGCCATGCCCAAGGAAATGCTGCCGGTGGTCAACAAGCCACTGATCCAGTATGGCGTTGAAGAAGCACTGGACGCCGGCCTCAACGAGATCTCCATCGTCACCGGCCGTGGCAAGCGCGCCCTGGAAGACCACTTCGACATCAGCTACGAGCTGGAAAACCAGATCAAGGGCACCGACAAGGAGAAATACCTGGTCGGCATCCGTCGTCTGCTCGACGAGTGCTCCTTCGCCTACACCCGCCAGACCGAAATGAAAGGCCTGGGCCACGCCATCCTGACCGGCCGCCCGCTGATCGGCGACGAGCCGTTCGCCGTGGTGCTGGCGGACGACCTGTGCGTCAACCTCGACGGTGACGGCGTGCTCGCGCAGATGGTCGCGCTGTACAAGAAGTACCGCTGCTCGATCGTCGCCATTCAGGAAGTCGATCCGCAGGAAACCAACAAGTACGGCGTCATCGCCGGTGAAGAGATCAAGGACGGCATCTTCCGTGTCGACGCCATGGTCGAGAAGCCCAAGCCAGAGGACGCGCCGTCCAACCTGGCGATCATCGGCCGCTACATCCTGACCCCGGACATCTTCGAGAAGATCGAGCAGACCGAGCCGGGCAAAGGTGGCGAGATCCAGATCACCGACGCGCTGATGAAGCAGGCCGCCGAAGGTAACGTGATCGCCTACAAGTTCAAGGGCAAGCGTTTCGACTGCGGTGGCGCCGAAGGCTACATCGAGGCGACCAACTTCTGCTTCGAGAACTTCTACAAGACCGGCAAGGCTTACTGAGTCCCCGGCGTTGTCTGGAAAAGCCACCTTCGGGTGGCTTTTTTGTTTGCGGCGGCCAACGGCGCTATGCTGGGCGCCTGCCTAGGAGACTCAATGCATGGCTTACGATTTTGATCTGTTCGTGATTGGCGCCGGTTCTGGCGGTGTACGCGCGGCGCGCTTCGCCGCAGGCTTCGGCGCCAAGGTGGCGGTGGCTGAAAGCCGTTATCTGGGGGGCACCTGCGTCAACGTCGGGTGCGTGCCCAAAAAACTGCTGGTCTACGGCGCTCACGTCGCCGACGAACTGGAACAGGCTGCCGGCTTCGGCTGGACCCTGGAAGAAGGCCACTTCGACTGGGGCACGCTGATCGCCAACAAGAACCGCGAGATCGAGCGCCTCAACGGCATCTACCGCAACTTGCTGGTCAACAGCGGCGTTACCCTGTTGCAGGGCCACGCACGCATCACCGGGGCTAATGAGGTGGAAGTCGAGGGCCAGCGCTACAGTGCCGCCAACATCCTCATCGCTACCGGCGGATGGCCGCAGGTGCCGGACATTCCGGGCAAGGAACTGGCCATCACGTCCAACGAGGCGTTCTACCTCAAGCAACTGCCGCGACGCGTGCTAGTGGTGGGCGGTGGTTACATCGCCGTGGAGTTCGCCGGGATCTTCCAGGGCCTGGGCGCCGACACCACGCTACTGTATCGGGGCGATCTGTTCCTGCGTGGTTTCGACGGCTCGGTGCGCACGCACCTGAAGGAAGAACTGGAAAAACGCGGCCTGAACCTGCAATTCAACGCCGACATCCAGCGTATCGACAAGCTTGAGGACGGCAGCCTCAAGGCCACCCTCAAGGATGGTCGCGAGCTGGTCGCCGATTGCGTGTTCTACGCCACCGGCCGCCGGCCGATGCTGGACAACCTGGGCCTGGAGAACACCGGTGTGGAACTGGACGAGCGCGGGTACATCCGCGTGGATGAGCAGTACCAGACCACCGCCCCGTCGATCCTGGCCATCGGCGACGTGATCGGCCGCGTGCAACTGACCCCGGTGGCGCTGGCCGAAGGCATGGCCGTGGCCCGCCGCCTGTTCAAACCCGAGCAGTACCGCACGGTCGACTACCAGAACATCCCGACCGCGGTGTTCAGCCAGCCGCCAATCGGCACCGTGGGCCTGACCGAGGAACAGGCGCTGGCCGTCGGGCACAAGGTGCAGATCTTCGAGAGCCGCTTCCGGGCGATGAAGCTGACCCTGACCGATATCCAGGAAAAGACCTTGATGAAGCTGGTGGTCGATGCCGACACCGACAAGGTGCTGGGCTGCCACATGGTCGGGCCGGATGCCGGCGAGATCATCCAGGGCCTGGGGATCGCCCTGAAGGCCGGGGCGACCAAGCAGCAGTTCGACGAGACCATCGGCGTGCACCCGACCGCCGCCGAAGAGTTCGTGACCATGCGCACCGTCACCCGCTGATACGCGTTATCCCAGATCGCGGGGCAAGCCCGCTCCCACGCCTGAAAACCTCCTGGCGTGGTAGCGGGCTTGCCCCGCGATGCATTTTGCCCTCGCAATCCTTTGCTCAGCCCAATCCCTTCTATTAATAATCTCGCCTTATAGCCAAAACCAATCACCAGCATGAGCTTTGCCAATGAGCCTTCCACGGGACCAGCGGTTAGGATTCTCTCCGTCAACCGAATTCAACCCATGAAGGAGCGTCTCTCATGCCAATCATCAACAGCCAGGTCAAACCGTTCAACGCCACTGCTTTCCACAATGGCGAATTCGTCCAGGTCAGCGAAGCCGACCTGAAAGGCAAGTGGTCCGTCGTGTTCTTCTACCCGGCCGACTTCACCTTCGTCTGCCCGACCGAACTGGGTGACCTTGCTGACAACTACGCCGAGTTCCAGAAGCTGGGTGTGGAAATCTACGGCGTGTCCACCGACACCCACTTCACCCACAAAGCCTGGCACGACACCTCGGACACCATTGGCAAGATCAAGTACCCGCTGATCGGTGACCCGACCCACGTCATCTCGCGCAACTTCGACGTGCTGATCGAAGAAGCCGGCCTGGCCGATCGCGGTACCTTCGTGATCAACCCGCAAGGTCAGATCAAGATCGTTGAAATCAACGACGGCGGTGTAGGCCGTGACGCCAGCGAACTGCTGCGCAAGGTCAAGGCTGCCCAGTACGTTGCCGCCCACCCAGGCGAAGTCTGCCCGGCCAAGTGGAAAGAAGGCGAAGCCACTCTCGCTCCATCCCTTGACCTGGTCGGCAAGATCTAATTTTCGTCCGATAAGCGCCTGCGCGACGACCATGCTGCGTTGAAAACAGGCTCGGAATGCTCATTGACAACCCGTCAAGTCGGGCGCGACCCCGGCCGTTCCTCGCCTGTTTTCGCCTTGCCTGATCGCCGCGCAGTCACTTCTCGAACGAAAATCCGGTTATGCGCCAATCGCGGGCGGTAGACAGCCGCCAAAGCTGAAGCAGTTACCGCCCCGTAAAAACGCCCGGGCGATCTCGCCTGGGCGTTTTTGTATCCGAGTTTTGAAAAAGGAATCGCCCGTATGTTGGACGCCACGCTTAAATCGCAACTGAAAACCTACCTGGAGCGGGTCACCCAGCCGATCGAGATCGTTGCCTCCCTCGACGACGGCGCGAAGTCCCGCGAACTGCACGACCTACTGGTGGAAATCGCCGGCCTGTCGAACCTCATTACCTTCAGCGCGGATGGTAACGACGCCCGTCGTCCTTCGTTCTCGCTGAACCGCCCGGGGGGCGATATCAGCCTGCGCTTCGCCGGCATCCCCATGGGCCACGAATTCACCTCGCTGGTGCTGGCGCTGCTGCAGGTCGGCGGCCATCCCTCCAAGGCCAGTGCCGAAGTGATCGAGCAGATCCAGGCGCTGGAGGGCGAATTCACCTTCGAAACCTACTTCTCGCTGTCGTGCCAGAACTGCCCGGACGTGGTCCAGGCGCTGAACCTGATGGCGGTGCTCAACCCCAATGTGCGCCACGTCGCCATCGACGGCGCGCTGTTCCAGGATGAAGTCGAAGCCCGCAAGGTCATGGCGGTGCCGAGCATCTACCTGAACGGCGAAGTGTTCGGCCAGGGCCGCATGGGCCTGGAGGAGATCCTCGGCAAGATCGACACCAATGCCGGCGCTCGCCAGGCCGAGAAGATCAACGCCAAGGACGCCTTCGATGTGCTGGTGGTCGGGGGTGGCCCGGCTGGCGCCGCCGCCGCGATCTACGCCGCCCGTAAAGGCATTCGCACCGGTGTCGCCGCCGAGCGCTTCGGTGGCCAGGTGCTCGACACCCTGGCGATCGAGAACTTCATCTCGGTGCAGGAGACCGAAGGGCCGAAGCTGGCCACGGCCCTGGAAGAGCACGTCAAGCAGTACGACGTCGACATCATGAACCTGCAGCGCGGCGAAGCGCTGATCCCGGCCACCGATGGCGGCCTGCATGAAGTACGCCTGGCCGGCGGCGCCTCGCTCAAGGCCAAGACCGTGATCCTCGCCACCGGCGCCCGCTGGCGGGAAATGAACGTGCCGGGCGAGCAGCAATACCGTGCCCGTGGCGTGGCCTACTGCCCGCACTGCGACGGCCCGCTGTTCAAGGGCAAGCGCGTGGCGGTGATCGGTGGCGGCAACTCCGGCGTGGAAGCAGCCATCGACCTGGCCGGCGTGGTCGCCCAGGTGACCCTGATCGAGTTCGACAGCCAACTGCGCGCCGATGCCGTGCTGCAGCGCAAGCTGCACAGCCTGCCGAACGTCAAGGTGATCACCAGCGCGCTGACCACCGAAGTGGTCGGCGATGGCGAGAAGGTCACCGGCCTGCGCTACAAGGATCGCACCAACGACACGCTGCATGACCTGGCGCTGGAAGGCATCTTCGTGCAGATCGGCCTGCTGCCGAACACCGACTGGCTCAAGGGCACGGTCGAGCTGTCGCCGCGTGGCGAGATCATTGTCGATGCCAAGGGCCAGACCAGCATCCCCGGCGTGTTCGCCGCAGGCGACGTGACCACGGTGCCGTACAAGCAGATCGTCATCGCCGTGGGCGAGGGCGCCAAGGCGTCGCTGGCAGCCTTCGATCATCTGATCCGCACTTCGGCGCCGGCCTGACGGCAGCGGGGTGTAAACGTGAAAACGCCGCCATTCCTTCGGGGATGGCGGCGTTTTTGTGTGGGGGCTATCGCGGGCAAGCTCGCCCCATGTGGGTGATCCCGGTCAGGCTGGATTACTCAGCGCCTCGTCGGCGGCCTTGCCGCGCCCGCCCAGCCACACCAGCAGCAACCCGGTCGCCGCCAGCAGGCCTCCGGCCATCGGCACCGCGGCATAGCCCAGGTCCAGGCTGATCACCGCGCCACCCAGGGCGGCGCCGACGGCATTGCCCAGGTTGAAGGCGCCCACGTTGATCGACGACGCCAGCCCCGGTGCCTCGGCTGCGGCGGTCATCACTCGCATCTGCAGCGGCGGCACCACGGCGAAGGTGAACACGCCCCATACCAGCAGCGCTAGCGCGGCGCCGACATGGCTGCCCAGCACCAGCGGCATCAGCAGCATGATTGCCGCCAACGCGCCGAGGAAGATCCGCGCGGCGCCGTCCAGCGACCAGTCGGCCAGCTTGCCGCCCAGGCTGTTGCCGAGGGTGAAGCCAACGCCGATCAGCACCAGGCCGAGGGTGACGAAACTGTCCGAGGCACCGGTCAGTTCGGCGAGCACCGGGGCGACATAGGTGTACAGGGTGAACATGGCGCCTGCGCCCAGGACCGTGGTGGCCATGGCCAGCAGCACGTTGGGGCGGGCGATCACCGCCAGCTCCTTGCGTACATGGGGCACGCTGCCACGCTCGCCCTTGGGCAGGGCGTACCACAGCGCCGCGATGGCCAGCACGCCGAGCACCGCGGTGCCGGCAAAGGCCATGCGCCAGCCGACCTGCTGGCCGAGCCAGGTGGCTGCTGGCACGCCGCCGATGTTGGCGATGGTCAGGCCCATGAACATGGTAGCCACGGCGCTGGCCTGCTTGTCCCGGGGCACCACGCTGGCGGCCACCACCGCGCCCAGGCCGAAGAAGGCGCCGTGGTTGAGGCTGGTGATCAGGCGCGAGAGCAGCAGGGTGTAGTAGTCCGGCGACAGGGCCGAGAGCAGGTTGCCGACGGTGAAGATGCCCATCAGCATCATCAGCGCGGCGCGCTTGCCGAAGCGGCTGAACAGCAAGGTCATGATCGGCGCGCCGACCATCACGCCGATGGCATAGGCGGTGATCAGCATGCCCGCACTGGGGATGCTGGCACCGACGCCATCGGCGATCACCGGCAACAGGCCCATGGGGGTGAACTCGGTGGTGCCGATGCCGAAGGCGCCGATGGCCAGGGCGAACAGCACCCGTTTGGGAGAAAGCGTGCTCATTGGGAGCTCCGAAAAAGCGGTTGAGAGCGGGGCGGTGGGCCTCCATGCCCGAAGGATATCAGTCCCAGACTGGCGCCAGGCCGTCCGGGCTGACTTCGCGGCCGTTGCGTTCCAGGGTGGCGATGCGCGCCATGTCGTCGGCGTCCAGGCGCAGGCTGCGGGCAAGCAGGTTGCTGGCCAGGTTCTCGCGCTTGGTGGACGACGGGATAACCGCATAGCCCAGCTGCAAGGCCCAGGCCAGGGCCACCTGGGCCACGGTGGCCTTGTGCTTGGCGGCGATCTCGGCCAGCAGCGGATCCTTCAGCACCTTGCCGTAGGCCAGGGTCATATAGGAGGTGGTAGTGATGCCCTGTTCCTGCAGGAAGGCGGTCAACTTGCGGTTCTGCAGGTACGGGCTGAGTTCGATCTGGTTGGTGGCGATCTCGCCCTGGCCGACCACGGCGATGGCCTGGCGGGTCAGCTCGATATTGAAGTTGGAGATGCCGATCTCGCGGGTCAGGCCCTGGCGCTTGGCTTCGGCCAGCGCCTGCATGTATTCGGGCAGTTCGACACCGTTGCCCGGCGCCGGCCAGTGGATCAGCAGCAGGTCGACATGGTCGGTGCGCAGTTTGGCCAGGCTTTCGTGCAGGCTGGGGATCAGCTTGTCGGCGGCGTAGTGGTCGACCCAGATCTTGGTGGTGATGAACAGCTCGTCGCGCGGCACGCCGCTTTCGGCGATGGCCTGGCCGACCTCGGCCTCGTTCTTGTAGATCTGCGCGGTGTCGATGGCGCGGTAGCCCAGCTCCAGCGCCGACTTGACCGAATCGATGACGGCCTGGCCGGTGAGGCGGAAGGTACCCAGGCCAAAGGATGGAATGCTCATGCAACTGCTCCTGTCGAGTGAGGGGATCGAGGCCCGAGCAGTGGGGCGCGGGTTCGAACGGGTAGGCGCAGTGTGCGGTGTTCGGCGGGATTGATTAAGGCGTCGGCGCGCCAAGGTCCTTTGACCTGGAGTCATGAATACCTGGTTGGATTGTGAGCGGGGCGAGGCAATAGCGGCTATTGCCGCCATTGCGGGGCAAGCCGGCAGGGGCTGCGCTGACTGCTCTCAGCAACAGCGCAGCCCCGGAGCTCAGCAGTGCTGTCAGGCGACCGGGATCAGCGGGTCGGCCGCTGCCAGTGCGGTGGCCCGGTCCGCTGCCGGCGGGTAGATCCACACCGAGTTGATCTGCTGCTTGAGCTGCTTGGCCTCGAACTTGTCGGTCGGTGGCGAGACGGTGCGTTCCCAGCCTTCGGTGTACACCGCGCCCCAGGCGCCGAGGTCCAGGCAGGTGACGTACTTGGGCTGGCTGTAGGTCATCGGTGCCACGCCGATCAGCTCGGCGGCGGCGTTGTTGCCGGCGTAGCGGCCCAGGGGGATGGCGTGCTGGCAGGACATCACGGCAAAGTTGCCGACCTCGTCGCAGGCCGCATAGGCCACATCGCCCGCGGCATACACATCCGGGTTGCCGATGACCTTGAGCTGGCCGTCCACATGCAGGCGGCCCTGGCGGTCGCGCTCTCCGGTGATCTGCTCGGTCAGCGGGTTGGCCTTGAAGCCGACGGTCCAGACCACCGTGTTGGCGGCGATGCGTTCGCCGTTGTCGAGCAGCACGCCGCCGGCATCCACCGAGGCCACCGTGGCGCCGCAGACCCACTCGATGCCCAGCGCCGCCGAGGCCTGCTCGATGGCCGGACTGATACCTGCGCCTAGGGCCGCGCCGATCTTCGCCCCGCGGTCGACCACGACGATGCGCGGCGTGACCTTGTCGCCGAGGATCGACCGCAGCCGGCTGGGCAGCTCGGTGGCGGTCTCGATGCCGGTGAAGCCGCCCCCGGCCACCACCACGGTGTTGCGCGCCGGGCTGTCGGGGCGGGTGGCCAGGGACTTGAGGTGTTCCTCAAGGCGGGTGGCCGACTCGATCTTGTCGACGTCGAAGGCGTGGCGGTCGAAGCCTTCCAGCGCCGGGCGGTTGAGCAGGCTGCCGCAGGCCATGATCAGGCGGTCGTAGCCAAGCCTGGCCTCGATGCCGCCGGGCTGGCGGTACGCCACTTCACGGCTGGCCTGGTCGATGTGGTAGGCGCTGCCTTTGACGAAGCGCACGTTGACCGCGTCGAACAGCGCCTGCAGCGGCGCGGCCATGGTGTGCACATCGGGTTCGTAGAAGCGAGGGCGGATGTGCAGCTCGGCCTGAGGCGCGAGCACGGTGATCAGTACGTCGTCGCGTTTGTGCTGGTCTAGCAGGCGGGCGGCGCCGAGGGCGCTCCACAGCCCGGCGAAGCCTGCGCCAATGATCAGGATCTGTTTCATGAGGGTGCTCCTGAATGCCGCGATTATCGATGTTGTCGCTGCGGCAGTGGGAAAAGGGTACGCCTTGCGGGAGGACATGGATCGTGGCCCGACAGGCGTGCTGCAGATGCTAAGCGCGCCCCCGGCTTGCCCCTAGGCCAAAGAACCCTGGATTTCGGCCAGCGGCACGCTGCGGGCAAAGCGCGCCCGGTAGTCCCGCGGGGTCACCGCCAGGTGGCGCTGGAACGCCAGGCGCATGCGCTCCTCGCTGCCGAACCCGCAGTGGCGAGCGACCTGCTCGATATGCTGGTCGGAGTTCTCCAGCAAGCGCCGCGCCGCCTCCAGGCGGAACACCTCGATGGCCTTGGCCGGGGTGCGGCCGGTCTTGTGCTTGTACACCCGGGTGAAGTTGCGCAGGCTCATGCGTGCCTGCTCGGCCAGCCGCTCGACCGTCAGGCGCGGGTCGCCCAGGTGCTCGTTGAGCCACAGGTGCAGGGCCTCGAAGGCGGCGCTGTCCTCGCCCTGGGCCTTGAGCAGTTCGCTGAACTGCGCCTGGCCACCGGGGCGCTTGAGGAACACCACCAGCTCGCGGGCTACCTGCATCGCCACCTCGCGGCCACAGTCGGCCTCGACCAGGGCCAGCGCCAGGTCGATGCCGGCGCTGACCCCGGCCGAGGTCCACACCTGGTCCTGTTGCACGAAGATCGACTCGGCGTCCACCTCGATGGCCGGGAAGCGCCGGTGCAGCGCATCGCACATCGCCCAGTGGGTGGCGGCTCTGCGGCCGTCGAGCAGGCCGGCGGCGGCCAGCAGGAAGGTGCCGCTGCACACCGAGGCGGTGCGTCGGGCGCGTTGGGCGGCCTGGGCCAGCCAGGCGATCAGTTCGGCGTGATCGGGGAGGGTGCGCACGATCTCCGGTGCGCCGGGCACCACTAGGGTGTCGAACGGCTCGTGCAACCAGGGTGCCAACGATTCGGTGCCTATCGACAGGCCTTCTGCGGTGGGCACCAGGCCGCCTTCGAGGCTGGCAGTGACCAGGCGGTAGCCCGGCAGGCCACGCGCGGCACGGGCCTTGGTCGCGGCCCAGAACACCGTCTGCGCGCCGCTGAGATCAAGCAGGCCCATCTGCGGGTAGGCGAGGAACAGCAGGGTACGCGGCTGATCCAGGGCGTGCACGGGCGGGGTGGGGATCTGCGGAATGTCGGTCATGGCAAGCTGCTTGTGGCGTGGGCATGAACCTAAGTCGAGCACTTGGCGCTGTGCCGATCAAGCGCGGCACGACAGGCGCATGTGGCGCTGGCCGGCGATGGGTTGCGTTGCAGTCCCGGTGCAGCGAACGGCGATGCACCGGGGTCTAAACCGACAACATCTGCGGAGAATATTGCAGGTCCTACAGCCTTTCTTCCGCTGTTTATGTAGTCCTTTTCCTAAAGGTGCCTTTTCCTCCGGTAGCCCGTTGTAGCGGATTGGCGCTCGCTTTAGTCTCGGGCTGCTCGTCGCGCTTCACTCCACCGGAGCAGGCCGGACCACTGGGCAGCTTACCGCGCAGGGATCGCGCGGTTTGGTCTGGCGGCTGCAGAGGATGAGCCGCGGCGGGCTCTTTCTTTTTTCCTGGGGGCAAGGTTATGGACAAGGACGAACACGCAAAGGGCACTGGGGGCCTGAAGATCGTCAGCCTGGTCGGTCGCAGCAAGCGGTACGCGGTGCGTGACTGGGTGCAGGCGATCCCGGGGTTGCCGACCGAAGACGTACTGCAGGAAACAACGATAATCCTCGGCTGCATCACCAGCCTGACCTACCAGGCGTTGAGCCAGCCGAAAGAGGCACAGACGCTGATGCGGGCTACGTATTACCTCAGTGGCATGGCCAAGGCGATGATCGATGGACAGTTGCCGGTGAGGCAGGAGCAAGGTGACAGTTGAAGTCCGGTGCACCAAGAAGGGCCGCTTTCGAGCAATCGAATGCGGCTTTTTTGTCTGGGTTGGAAGGAGTACAGGGTATGGCACCGGCTTTGCCGGTGATCGCGGGGCAAGCCCGCTCCCACGATGTAGCTGATCTACAGCTCAGTCTTTTCGCAGGCGTCGCAGGGTTGCCGCCAATGCGACAGTCAACGTTACCGCCAAAAACATCGCCAGGCTGATGGTCACGGCAACCCCCAGCCGCTCCAGCAACCCCGCCATTGCCAGGTAGAACGCAATCACCCCCACCGCACCGATGGCATTGCCCCGCACCATCGCCGCCATCCCGGCCCGCCCGCCTTGCACATGGGCGAACACCACCAGTGGCCAGGCAATCACCGGAATCGGCGCGAGCATGCCGCTGGTGGCCGGCCCCAGCCAGCTGGCCAGGCTGGTGGTGACCATCAGCAGCGAGGTGGCGGACACCATGCGCAGGGGTATTTCCCAATAGCGGTGTCGGGGGCGGGCGAGGGTGTCGGGCCTGGGCTCGCGGCCACTGGCGCGGATCAGCACGCCGATCAGCAGCAGCGCTACGGCCACCGACAGGTACAGCCCTCCCCAGTGGGTGAAGGCATAGGCCGCCAGGCCATAGAACAGGATCGACAGCGCGACAGCCACGCCGATGCCGACCTTGCGCGTGGCGAACAGGTAGAAGGTGTAGGTGGCCTGCACCGCCGCCAGCCCACCCAGCGCGCCGGGCACCGCGCCCAGGGCGAAGCCCGTGCCTTGCTCCAGGCACAGGAAGGTCATAACCAGGGCCGAGGTGATCGGCAGACCGGACAGCAGTCCACCGAGCAGGCCACCCCAGCGCCGCGAGGCGAGGGAGATGGCCCACATCAGCAGCGGGGTGACGAGGAGTTTCAGGTAGAAAAGGGTCATTGCGTGGGGTTCCGGTTCTGCAGGGTACGCGCCCGCCGTCGGCATTGGGTGGGGCGCGGGTCGATCAGCCGCGGCTGGCCTCAAGCGCCTGGGCGAGGTCGGCGATGATGTCGTCGCTGTGCTCGATGCCGATCGACAGGCGCACCATGTCCCGCGGCACGCCGGCCTTCTCCAGCTCCTCGTCGTTGAGCTGGCGGTGGGTGGTGGAGGCGGGATGGCAGGCCAGCGACTTGGCGTCGCCGATGTTGACCAGGCGCACCACCAGTTGCAACGCATCGATGAAGCGCGCCCCGGCGGCCTGGCCGCCCTTGATGCCGAACGACAGGATCGCCGCCGGCTTGCCGCCGGTGTAGCGCCGGGCCAGTTGGTGCTCGGGGTGGTCGGGCAGGCCGGCATATTTCACCCAGGCCACCTGGTCGTGTTCCTGCAGGTAGCGGGCGACCTTGAGCGCATTCTCGGTATGGCGCTCCATGCGCAGGGCCAGGGTCTCCAGGCCTTGCAGGATCAGGAAGGCATTGAACGGCGACAGCGCGGCACCGGTGTTGCGCAGCGGCACCACGCGGCAGCGGCCGATGAAGGCGGCAGGTCCGAAGGCCTCGGTGTAGGTGACGCCGTGGTAGGACGGGTCGGGGGTGTTGAGCAGGGCGAAACGTTCCTTGTGATCGGCCCAGGGGAATGTGCCCGAGTCGATGACGATGCCGCCGATGCTGGTGCCGTGGCCGCCGATGTACTTGGTCAGCGAGTGCACGACGATATCGGCGCCGTGCTCGAACGGGCGGCAGAGAATCGGCGTGGCCACGGTGTTGTCGACGATCAGCGGCACGCCATGGCGGTGGGCCGCTTCGGCCAGCGCGGCGATATCGACGATGTTGCCGGCGGGGTTGCCGATCGACTCGCAGAATACTGCCTTGGTGCGCGCGTCGATCAGCGCCTCGAGGGCGGCGATGTCGTCATGGGCGGCGAAGCGGGTGGTGATGCCCATGCGCGGCAGGGTGTGGGCCAGCAGGTTGTAGGTACCGCCGTACAGCTTGGCCACCGAGACGATGTTGTCGCCGGCTTCGGCGACGGTCTGGATGGCGTAGGTGATGGCGGCCATGCCCGAGGCCACGGCCAGCGCGCCGACCCCGCCCTCGAGAGCGGCCATGCGTTGCTCGAGCACGTCGTTGGTGGGGTTCATGATGCGCGAGTAGATGTTGCCAGCGACCTTGAGGTCGAACAGATCGGCGCCGTGCTGGGTGTCGTCGAAGGCGAACGAGGTGGTCTGGTAGATCGGCACGGCCACCGCCTTGGTGGTCGGGTCGGGGCTGAAGCCCGCGTGGATGGCGAGTGTTTCCAGCTTCATACGGTCGTTCCTTGAGCGTGGGGTGGAAGCGGTTGAGCATGGGCTGGGGCAGCGCTGGCGGTCAAGGGTCGAGGTTCAACGTTGCGCCGAGGGCACCTGGCGCCGTTGCGTCTCCTCCTCGAGATAGCCGATCAGCGCGGTCACTTCGGTTTCGCCCAGGCGCATGTTGGGCATCGCCAGCTGGTTGTACTGCGCGTACAGCAGCATCGCCAGCGGGTCTTTCTCCGCCAGCATCCGGTCCGGCTCCATCAGCCAGCGTTTCAACCACTGCTCCTCGCGCTGGCGGGTCACCCCCAGCAGGTCCGGGCCGATGCCATGGGTGGCGCCAGGCTCGGCATCGCCCAGGGTATGGCACGACGAGCAACGGGTACGGAACAGTTGTTCGCCGGCGCTCGGCGGGCGGATGTCGGGGGCCTGGGTGTAGTCGCGGCGCTGGGCGCTGGCGGTCTTCCAGTTGTGCAGGCTGTTGGCCAGGCGGTCGGCGAGGATGTACGGGCTTTCGAAGGGCGAGGCCTTCATCCAGCGGCCGGTGGCCTGGTTGCCGATGATCAGGCTGAGGTTGTGGTCCTTGCTGCGGCCGTTCTCCAGGCCCTCGATGTACAGCCCGAGGCTGCGGCGCAGCTGCTCGATGTCGGCGGCTTCGCCGGTGAGCAGGGTCCAGCCGGGGCCGATGGCGAACTTCTCGGCGTAGCGTTTGAGGGTGGCGGGGGTGTCGTTGTAGGGGTCGATGCTGATCGAGTAGATGAAGATGTCCTGGCCGACGCGCTCGCCCAGCAGCTTCTGCACCTGGCGCAGGCGCGCGGTTTCCACCGGGCAGGAGTCACCGCAGCCGGTGAAGATGAAGTTGATCGCCACCACTTTGTCCTTGATCAGGTCGTCGAAAAAATGCACCTGTTGGCCGTCCTGGGTGAGCAGGGGGATGTTGGGGAAATAGTCGGCGCCCCAAGGTGTGGAGGGCGTTGCGCGGGTACTGGGAGGCAGCGACCAGGCGAGGCTGAGGGTGAGCAACAACAGGAGCAGCAGGCGGCAGAGGCGGGGCATGGTTTTACCCTCTGGACAGGGAACAGGGCAAGGACAGCGTGGGAGCGGGCTTGCCCCGCGAACACCGGCAGAGCCGGTGCCACACGGTGCGTTCATCGCGGGGCAAGCCCGCTCCCACGCCAATCCCCCATGGGGTCTTGGCGATATCAACGGATACTCAGCGGCACCGTCACGCTCTGCCCCAGCGCCGACTTGACCGTCACCGTCGGTGGCGAGGCCGGGCCGCTGCCGGTGGTGGTCACCGACAGCTTCCAGCGCGCGCCGCTGCCGCTGGTGGTCAGGGTCGCCAGGCCCAGGTCGAGCGGCCCGCTGGTGGTGTTGGTGGAGACCCGGATGCTGTTGCCGGCGGCCACCGAGGTGGTCCCGGCGATTTCCCAGGTCCAGCGGCTGTTGCTGCGCAACTGCACCGTGGCGCTGCTGACCTGGATCTGGTCCATCGGTACCGCCGGCGAGACCGCGATGCTCACCGTGGCCGGCGCCAGCGACTCGAGGCCCTTGGCGTCGCGCGCGGCGTAGGTGAAGCTGGCGGTGAACGCCGTGGCAACCGTGGCCGGCGGGGTGTAGGTCAGCTGGGTGCCGTTGCTGCTCACCGTGCCCTGGCCGGAGTCGGGTTGGGCCAGGCTGCTGATGCTCAGCGGCAGGTTGCCGTCGGGGTCGGTGTCGTTGGCCAGCACGTTGAGCACGATCGGCTTGCCGGCCGAGGTCGCGGCGCTGTCGTTCACCGCCACCGGCGGCTTGTTGCCATCGTCGCCGGGGCCACTGCTGGCAGTGCGGAAGGTCGGCAGGGCGGCGGAGTTGACGTACTCCACGCCATCCCAGCCGGGCAGCGGCGTCGGCATCATCTGGAACTGGCCGGGGTGTTCCAGGTCCCAGCGCAGCAGCATCGAGGTGTCCTCGTGCTGGGTGTTGTGGCAGTGCTCCATGTAGGTGCCGGCGAACTCGCGGAAACGAATGGCCATTTCCACTTCTTCCGACGAATCAGCATCCGGGCCGATGCGGTAGACGTCCTTGCGCGCCCATTTTTCCCATTCCGGCGGCGCCTTGCCGTCACGGCTGAGGATCACCCCTTCCTCGAAGTGCACATGCACCGGGTGGCTCCAGCCGTTGCCGCCGTTCTTGATCTTCCACACTTCCAGGGTGCCGTCGCCGCTGAAGCCAGCGTCGGTGGCTTCGTTGGCCAGTTCCGGGGCGGCGCAGATGCGCCGCGGGTCCATTGTGAAGCCGAAACCACCGTCGGTCTTGATGGTCCAGGGCGTGCTGTCGGTGCCGTCGGAGCGGCCGAAGAGGAACTCGCGGTGGCGGGCGGCCTTGATCTTGACCTGATCGCTGGCGCTGTTGCGGTCGATGGGCAGGGGGATCATCACCAGGCCTGCGGCCTTGCCGGGCTTGGCCGGTTCGTACAGGCTCGGGTCCATGCTGACGTCCTGGCCGGTGTAGGGCTGCACGATCAGTTGCATGAACTTGCCGACCACCGGGTCGCCGCCATCCCATTCCGGCCCGTTGCTGGTCTGCTTGATCACGGGCTTGTACTTGCCCGACAGCACGTCGGCCAGGGCGATGGGTTGTTTCGGGCCCTTTCCGGTCTCGTGTTCCATGAGGTTGACGAAGTACAGCTTGTCGCCGACCTTGATCCCGTTCTTGGCGAAATTGATGATGATGTCGTAGCGCTCGGCAATGCCCTGCAGCGGCATGATGGCGTTGTTGTCCTGCAGGTTGCCGTCGCCGTTGAGGTCCAGGGTGCCGTCGAACGGCACGGCGTGTTCCATGATGTTGCCGTCGTTGGCGATCATGTGGAACGGCACCCGGGCGTAGGAAAGGTTGGAGCCGGTCGGGCCCTTGAACTCGCCGCTGGTGCCGGCGATTTCACGCACCACGGCGAATTTGAAGTAACGCGACACCGAGCCGTTGAGGATGCGGAAGCGGTAGCTGCGCGCGCGCACCTTGAGCTTGGGCTGGTACTGCCAGTTGACCAGGATCTGGTCGCCGAGGAAGCCGTCGGTGTTGAACGGGTTGAACCACAGCTGGCCGTTGGCGTCCCAGGCCTTGTCGGCGATCAACAGGTTGACGTCGTAGTCGCGGTTGCCCCAGGGCATCGCCGCGCCACTGGGGAAACGCAGGTTGACGCCGTCCTGCAGGGCTTCGTTGCCGCGGTCGATGGCCGAGTAGTAGTTCATCATCACCGCGTTGCCCTTGTAGACGTTCTGCGCGGTGAAATCGAGCATGTGGTCGTGGAACCAGTGGGTACTCATGGTCTCGCGCCAGTCGCCGCGGATCTTGATGCTGCCGTTCTCGCAGGTCTTGAGGCCTGGGGACGCATCGTTGACGAACAGGGTTTCGCCCGGCGCGCAGGGGAAGGCGGCGCGCGGGTCCTGGGCGCGGGTGTTGATGGTGTCGTAGCCGGCCAGCTGGATCGGCCAGCGGTAGTCGTAATACTGGCCGGGGAAGAAGTAGGCGTTGGCGAAGCCGTCGCTCTCGGCCGGCGAGTGGCCGTTGTGCTCGTGGGTGGAGAGGGTGTGCAGGCCGAAGCCGTTGTTGGCCGACGGGTCGATCGGCAGGGCGTTGTAGTGGCGCATCAACACTGGCTGGCCGTAGCGCACCATCAGCAGCTTGACCGGGAAGGTGCCGTCGAAGGTCCATAGCGCCTTGTGGCCCTGCAGGGGCATTTTCGGGTGGAAGCGCGTGTCGATGCCTTTGGTGGTGCCCAGGGTAGTGGGGATGTCGGAGGTCTGGTAGTACAGGCCGCCGGGGGCGAACTCACCCTTGGCGTAGTTGTGCAGCTGCTTGCGGTCGCGCAGGCCCTGGTTGATACGCGCCCCGGCCTGGGCGGTCTTGAACGCGGCCTGGGGGTAGAACTCGTTCCAGCGCTGGTGCGACCAGCCCTTTCCTGGCGGACGACCTTCGGCGGGCGAGCCGACCCCGCTGCGGTTGAGGAACATCTCGATCTGCGCCTTCCACGGGTTGCGGTCGAGCACGTTGGCGTACTGCGATGGGAACGGCGTCAGCCCCGGTTGGGTCAGGAACGCTTCCAGGGCATTGCCGTTGGGGCTGCTGCGGGCGGCGTAGTCGGGGTCCTGGGCGGGGGCCGCGCCGATCACCGGCGGCGGGAAGGTCATGGAGTAGGGCGGGGTGGCCGGGTCGAGTTTCTCCGGGCCGAATTCTTCGAACAACAGCAGTTGCTGAGTGAACGGCTCGGCGCCGAACAGCGGGCTGGGCTTGCCGTTGGTGGGGTACTTGCGCGAAGTCTGCAATGCGGGGGGCAGCGCGTTGTTGCTGGTCACCGTGGCGCGGGTGCCGTAGACGCCGTTGGTCAGCTCCAGCGAGCCCTCGTTGGCCTCGGGCATCGACTTCAAGGCCTCCAGTGCCGCGGCCTGGGCCGCTGGCGTGGCGGGCGGGTCGCTATAGGCGGAGGGATCGGTGGGTGGTGGCTGGCTCACGTCGTCGAGCGACCCGGCGACCGCGCTGGCCAGCCCCAGGCTGAGCAGCAGTGCCGTGAGGGAGGACAACCTGAACACCTGGGTCGATGTTGCAGCTGGTTTCTTCATTGCCGTATGCCCCGTGTTGTGCAGACTGGCATCTGTTGCCGCTGAATAAGCGGCGATGTGCCTTGAACAGGGGTCAGCAACGGCTGTGCCAAGCGGTAAATGGCCAAACGCCAGTTGTTTCAAGATGTTGCAGTGTTGCGAACGAGAAACGCTCAAGGTGTTACCGCAAACCTGGGGCTGGACACCCATTGCTGGGTGGGGAATGCTCCCCAGCCGATGTCATCGATCGTCGCAGGGAGCCCACATGGATCCGCTCTATCTCATCGCCCTTGGCGCCATCGTCGCCGGTTTCGTCCAGGGCCTGTCGGGCTTTGCCTTCGGCATGGTGGCCATGTCGTTCTGGGCCTGGGGGCTGGAGCCACGGGTGGCGGCTGTGCTGACCGTGTTCGGCAGCCTTACCGGGCAGTTGATCGCGGTGTTCAGCGTGCGTCGAGGCTTCAGCTGGACGCTGCTGTGGCCCTTCGTGCTGGGGGGGCTGGCGGGGATTCCGCTGGGTGTGTGGGTGCTGCCTTACCTGGACATGCTGTGGTTCAAGGCGGTGTTTGGCACGCTGCTGGTGGTGTGGTGCCCGCTGATGCTGCTGGCGCCGCGCCTGCCGCGTCTGCAGGGCGGGCGCCTGGCTGATGGCGCGGTGGGCATGGTTGGCGGAGTGCTGGGCGGCATCGGCGGTTTTACCGGCACCGTGCCGACACTCTGGTGCACCCTGCGCGGGTTCGAGCGCGACACCCAGCGGGCGGTGATCCAGAACTTCAACCTGTCGATGCTGGCGGTGACCATGCTCACCTACCTGGGCAGCGGGCTGGTGACCCCGGCGCTGCTGCCGGCGTTCGCGGTGGTGACGTTGGCGATGGCAGTGCCGACGTTGCTGGGCACGCGGCTGTACCTGGGGATCAGCGAACTGGCGTTTCGCCGGATCGTGCTGGGACTGCTGACGCTGTCCGGGGTGGCGATGCTGGTGGTCGCGGTGCCGGGGTTGCTGGCGCGGGGTTGATGCGGCCGTTCCTACAGGGACGCGCGTACATGCCGGTCATCGTTCAAGTCCGCTTCATCACAGGCAGCCAACCCTTGCCCGAACCCGGTGTTCTTGGCACCCTTGCCTGCCTTGCCTCTCGTCACGCCCGTAAAACAAGGAACCCTCAAGGTGAATTGGGAAAAAGTCGGTAAATCCCTGGTGGGCCTGCTGGCCCTGGTCATCGTCGCTGCCACGCTCTATGCGGTACTGCGCGACGACGACCGCCTGCAGGCGCGCCTGACCTACGCCCATCTCACCTACCCGGGCCAGTTCAACGAGCGCATCAGCCAGGCCAACGACCTGCTCAAGTACGAGCGGCTGCACTCGCAGATCAGCGAGATCGGCGCCGGCGCCCTCAGCCATCCGCAGATCGACAAGCTGGTCGACCTGGCCCAGGCTCCTTACCTGCAACTGTTTGCCAGGCCGTTCGAGGCCGGGTTGGTGGATCACCGCACCGGCCTGCTCATCGAGCTGTACAACCCCGCCCAGGCGCCGCTCAAGGCCGTGCACATCCGCTTGCCGGCCAAGGGCCTGGTGCAGGTGCGCGACGCCGCCGGCAACGACACGCTGGTGCCGACGCCCACCAGCAGCATCGACCTGCCGGCCATCGACGGGGTGAGCGAAAGCAAGGTCTGGGTGTACTTCGACGCCGACTACTCGCAGATCCGCCAGGGCGGGATCAGCATCCGCGATGCCGACGGCAGCGCCGATATCCAGGTGACGCGCGAGGTGGTGGGCTTCCCGGCGCTGCTGGCGCGCTACAGCCAGGTGGTGGTGGCGGTGTTTGCCGGGCTGGTGCTGGGGGGGCTGGCGTTGGCCTATGCGTGGCTGGGGCGGGCCAGAGCCGCGGGTGTTTCGCATTCTCTCTAGGTGAGCTTGCTTGAAAAGACCTGAATGATGACCAAAATATGGCGCTTGAATGAGGGCTATCATTATGCAGAACATCTTTACCGACGTTACTGCTGAACTTTACGAGGCGATGATGGAACGACTGGAGGACATCGAGCTGGTGGCATTGGTCAAGGCGCGTGCGGGAGAGAAAGGTATCCCGGTTGAGCTGGATGACCTGTAAAGTTGAGTTCTTGCCCTACGTCATTGTGATCCATGGTGCAAGTCCATCCATTCCCGCAATAATGATATTGCCAACCTCAGGTGATGTGAGCACTACGGTGGCACGGAGTACCAAAAGCGGCTTGAATACGTGAGAATGTCGCGAAAAAATCTGTGTCATATCGCCAAAGGGATAGGTTTATGGGCTGAAGGAGCAGTGGATGGCATGCAGGATTTTTAAAGTCGGAGTGATGGCAGTCTGGGCAATCGGTCTGATCGGTTGTCAAACTGCTACCTGGGAGCATGAACCTCGGAAAAGCTACCCACCTCTGGGCGCCGTTCTGTCCCAAACCATTCTTGCCGCAGGTAATGATAAAGATGGCGCCATGTATGTGGCCGGAGCGGTGGCTGGTTTCACAAAAAGTTTCCAGCCGGCAAAATACAAAGTGGTACGTGTCCGTTACGCCACCGACAGACGAGCGCTCGCCAATACCTCCGATGAGATTTACGGCGGAGAACCTGGCGCCATGAGCTACGGCTCCTGCTATGTCAGCATCCCCTCAATTCACAAAATCGGTGAATTGGAGTCGCCTTCTTGGTTGAAGTGGGAGTTTACTGCGGATCCGGAAAAACATGTTGTCATGTTGTACTCCCAGCGGGAGTCGACAAATACCTTTTTCGAAGGTGTTACCAGCGAAATTGAACGGGGTACTGAGCGATCAGCGTTGATTTTTGTGCATGGCTACAATGTGTCATTCGAGGAAGCGGCTAGACGTACCGCTCAGATGGCAGATGACCTGCAATTTTCGGGGGTTTCGGCATTCTTCAGTTGGCCTTCCAGGGCTAAATACAAGGCATATACTGTGGATGAAAGAAATATCGAGTGGGCGGAGCTTGATATTAAAAACTTCCTCAGGGATTTCATGGAGAAAACAAGTGCGACGCATATCTACCTGGTTGCCCACAGCATGGGGACGCGAGGGTTGACTCGCGCACTCGCTGCCTTGAGCTCCGAACGTCCGGAGCTGGCACAAAAGGTCAGAGGGGTTATTCTGGCGGCACCAGATATAGATGCAGAAGTTTTCAAACGTGACATCGCTCCTAAACTGGTCTCGCCAGGCAGGAGCTTTACCTTATATGCATCGTCGAATGACAAGGCGCTTATGGCGTCAAAGATGATTCATGGGTACTCGCGAGCGGGTGAGTCAGGCAAAGGGATTGTCGTCCTAGATGGGATGGACACGATAGATGCGTCCAGCGTGGACACTGACTTGGTGGGGCACTCGTATTTTGGTGACGCAAGAACGATTATCTCGGACATGCATTATCTTGTGCGTGGACCTACTCCACCGGATAAGCGATCTGGCCTCGAGTCGGTGGGGATGCCACCAGATAGGTATTGGTATATTAAGCCTTAAAAATCTCTTGTCGGCATGGGCTAGGTCCTGACAGGTTGTCGGCTCTTTCCGGTCCATGCCGAACATCCCAATACTTGTTGGGAAATCGTTATCCTGCGCTTACGAGAAGTGTCCATTTCAACCTCGGCGCACATGCTTGACCAACACCTTCTCCAACAACTCCCACATCGCCGGATCCGTACTGAACGCCACATTGAAGCGCATCCATCCGGTGGCCTTGGCATCGACCATGAACAGCTGCCCGGGCCCGAGCATGATGCCTTTCTCCAGGGCATCGTCCAGCAGCGCGGCGCTGTCGGGGATCGCCGGATGGCGGGTCCAGATATACATCCCTTCGTCCGACTCGATGAACAGCTCGAAGCCCAACCGGTGCAAATGCCGGCCCACTTCCTGATGCGCCTCGGCCAGGCGCTGGCGCAGGCGCTTGAGGTGCTTGCGCCAGCGACCATCGATGATCGCGGCGTACACCACCCGTTCCATCACCTGCGAAGTGGTCAGGCCCGAGCGCATCTTCAGGTGCAGCAGTTGCTGGGTCAGTTCGGGGTTGGCCAGCAGGTAGCCGACCCGCACATTGGGCGAGATGCTTTTCGAGTAGCTGCCCACGTACACCACCTGCTGCAGGTGGTCGAGGCTGGCCAGGCAGGGCAGCGGGTCGGCGATCATGTCGGCGTAGAGGTTGTTCTCCACCAGCCGGAAACCATGCTGGCTGGCCAGCTGCAACAAGCGGTGCAGTTGCGCCAGCGGGGTGCGCGAGCAGGTCGGGCTGTGCAGGTGCGGCTGGGTGAAGAACGCCGTGGGGCGGTGGTGGGCCAACAGGCGCTCGAGCTGGTCGAGGTCGTAGCCCGCCGGGGTGCGCGGCACGCCCACCAGGGTGGCACCCTGGGTGCGCAGGATGCTCATCAGGTTGGGGTAGCCGGGGTCGTCCACCAGCACCACATCGCCCGGGCGCACCAGGGTGCGCACGGCCAGGTCCAGGGCCTGGCTGGCGCCGTGGGTGAGCATCAGTTGCGCCGGGTTGGCGACGATTGACAGTTCCTGCTGCAGGTTCTGCGCGGTCAGCGCTCGCAGCTCCGGCAGGCCCAGGGGGTCGCCGTAGCCGGACAGCTCAAGCGGGCTGCCTGCCACCTGGCGCAGGCCACGACGCAGGCCTTCCTCGTACATCCAGTCGTTGGGCAGCCAGCCGCAACCCGGCTTGAACGGCAACTGGCGGATCTCGAAGATCTGCTGCAGGTACCATTCGGAATTGAAGGTGGGGCGGCTGGTGTCGACCTCGACGTTGTGCTTGTCCAGCAGCTCGTTCGCCGCACGATTGACGAAGAACCCCGCATTGCCTTTGCTTACCAGCAAGCCCTGGGCCACCAGCCGGTCGTAGGCCTCGACCACGGTGAAGGTGCTCACCGAGTAGGTCGAGGCAAACGCCCGGATCGACGGGACCTTCGCTCCCGGCTTGAGCGTCTGGTCGTCGATCAGCGCGCGCAGCCCGTCGATGATCTGGTTGACCAGCGGGGTGGAGGAGTCCGGATGGAGCTGGAGCATTCGGGGGCCTTCAGGTGTGCGCGGCGACAGGCGCCTGCAGGGGTATCGCGGGTGTATTGCATCGGCGGCCTGTACAGTGCAGTGCGTTTTTCATGCCGCTGTGCATGGCTCAATGTGTTCGACATTTTTACATTACGTGTCAGATATAGCCAACACAGCACGTACCAGCGCCATGAATAATCACAACATCGCTGCTTTGCCGTCGGGGTTTGCCCCGCACCTTCCTTTCGCCTGGCCGGGCGCTTCTCGCCCGTCCCCAGCATGGTTCAGTTCGTCCAGAGGATTGCCTCTGGCCGCGTAAGCAGGCCGCCACGGATGGCCTGCGTGTGCTCCGCACACCTCCCTGCCCGCAGTAGCACTGATGTACAGGTGAGACCGATAACCATCGGGGTTTCACAGTTTTTCCTTGGATAAAAAGAAGCACGGGGTAAATAACTGATGGACGCAACATCCACAT
The DNA here is from genome assembly GCF_014268865.1 of Pseudomonas sp. BW16M2. Taxonomy (NCBI): domain Bacteria; kingdom Pseudomonadati; phylum Pseudomonadota; class Gammaproteobacteria; order Pseudomonadales; family Pseudomonadaceae; genus Pseudomonas; species Pseudomonas sp. BW16M2. The sequence goes on from NZ_JABWRI010000029.1 coordinate 71,589, forward strand.
CCACTACCGCGAAGGATGGGCACGAGAGCAAGCTCAGTGCCTCGCTCAAGTCGCGCCACCTGACGATGATGTCGATCGCCGGGGTGATCGGCGGCGCCTTGTTCGTCGGTTCTGGCAGCGTGATCCACAGCGCCGGCCCGGCTGCTGTGCTGGCATACCTTGCCGGCGGCATCCTGGTGGTGCTGATCATGCGCATGCTCGGTGAGATGGCGACCTCCTCGCCGGACACCGGCTCGTTCTCCACCTACGCCGACCGCGCCATCGGCCGCTGGGCCGGCTTCACCATCGGCTGGCTGTACTGGTGGTACTGGGTGATCCTCATGGCCTGGGAGGCCTATGTCGCGGGCAAGATCCTGCACGGTTTCTTCCCCGACGTGAGCGTCAACGTGTTCGTGCTGGCCACCACGCTGGTGCTGATCACCGTCAACTTCTTCAACGTCAAGCACTACGGCGAGTTCGAGTTCTGGTTCGCGTTGATCAAGGTGGTGGCAATCGTCTGCTTCCTGGTGGTGTGTACCGCCGCGGTGATGAACATCTGGCAGTTCGGTGAAGTGCGCGGCATCACCCACCTGACCGCCGAAGGTTTCATGCCCAACGGCATCACCACGGTGATCGGGGCCTTGCTGGGGGTGATGTTCGCCTTCCTCGGCGCCGAGATCGTCACCATCGCCGCCTCCGAGGCGAAGGATCCGGCCACCCAGATCGTCAAGGCGACCAACTCGGTGGTGTGGCGGGTGTGCCTGTTCTATGTCGGCTCGATCTTCCTGATCGTCTGCCTGGTGCCGTGGAACGACCCGCAGTTGGGCGTCTCCGGCTATGGCGCCTACCGCCGTACCCTGGAGCTGCTGGGCGTGCCGTATGCCGAGCTGCTGATGAACTTCGTGGTGCTGACCTCGGTAAGCAGCTGCCTGATCTCCGGCCACTACACCGCCTCGCGCATGTTGTTCTCCCTGGCCCAGCGCGGCGACGCGCCGCGCCTGTTCAAGTTCACCCGCACCGGTACCGGTGTGCCGGTTAACGCGATCATCGGCTCGTGCCTGGTGGCGGTATTCTGTGCGCTGATCAACTTCAGTGACACCCTGCGGCCGAAGGACGTGCTGGAAACGCTGATGAACACCACCGGCATGATCGCCCTGCTGGTGTACCTGGTGATTGCCTTCTCGCAGCTGCGCATGCGCCGCAAGCTGATCGCCGAGGGCAAGGAAGTGCGCCTGAAGATGTGGCTGTTCCCGTGGCTGACCTACCTGGTGATCCTGTTCATCGTGGCGGCCTTGGTAACCATGGCCTTCATGCCTGACTACCAGATCCTGGTGATCTCCACCGGCATCGCCGCGGCGATCGTGGTGGCCATGGGCGTGGTGCACCAGATCCGTAGCGCCAAGCGTCACTGATCGCGGTCGTGCCCCTGACGGCGGCCGGTCCCTCTTGAGGGATCGGCCGTTTTCGTTTGTGGGCAAAGCCTTGTTCGCCAGTCAGATCATCCTTACGTTGCAGCATGCCGACATGGCTTATGCTGCACACAATTGCCCTACGAGGAGTCGCCCATGGCCTGGTCCGCCACCCAGTATTCGTTGTTCGAAGACGAACGAACCCGCGCCGTGCGCGATCTGCTGGCCGCCGTGCCGGTGCGTCCGGCGCGGCACGCCACGGACCTGGGTTGCGGTCCGGGCAATTCCACCGAGGTATTGTTGCAGCGCTGCCCCGATGCCCAGGTCCTGGCCCTGGACAGCGATCCGGACATGATCGACAAGGCCCGGCAGCGGCCACGGCTGAGCATTCCCCGGGTGCGCTGCGAGATTGGCGAGATTGCCAGCTGGACGGCCCACGAGCCCCAGGACCTGATCCTGGCCAACGCATCGTTGCAGTGGGTGCCGGACCACGCCAGCCTCTATCCGCACCTGGTGCGGCAACTGGGTGAGGGCGCCAGCCTGGCCGTGCAGACCCCCGACAACCTCGACGAGCCGGCGCACCGCCAGTTGCGCGAGATCGCCAGCCAGGGGCCCTGGGCCGGCAAGTTCGCCGATTTCAGCCTGCCGCCGCGGCACAACGCCGGTTTCTACTACGACCTGCTCAGCCCGCTGTGCGCGCGGGTGGATGTGTGGCGCACCACCTATCACCACCCGCTGGTCGGCGGCGCCGAGGCGGTGGTGGAGTGGTTCAAGGGCTCGGCGTTGCGGCCTTACCTGGCGCGGCTGGATGAGCAGGAGCAGGCGAGTTTCCTGCAGCTTTACTTGCAGGCCATGCAGCGTGATTACCCGCCGGCCAGCGATGGCAGGGTGTTGTTGCCGTTCCCGCGGTTATTCGTGGTGGCGACGCGCTAGGCGCCAGATTACGTAGGCGTAGATGCCGAGGTTGAGTAGCAGTACGACGGTGCCCAGCCACAGCTGGATCTGTGGGGTCAGGCCGGCGGGGTAGATCACTGGCCAGATGTAGTGTTCGACGAAACCGCCGTGGTAGCCGGCGTCGCCGGCGGCATTGCGCAGGTGGTTTTCCCAGTCGGTCAGGGGGCATTCCAGATGCAGGCCTTCCACGGCCAGGCCCCAGGCGAGGGCGGGGAGGTGGATCAGTAGGGCGCGGCGGCGCCAGAGCACCAGCAGGCCGCCGAACAGGACCAGCAGGATGAACGAGAGGTGGAACAGGACCAGGGTGTCGGCGGCCAGGCGGTAGAACATGGTGGGTGGGGCCTTGCTGTTGGAGAGGGGTTAGTTTGTCATGGTTTTTTGTTTCTGAGTTTCTGATTTTCTGAGTTTCTGATTTTCTGATTTTCTGATTTTCTGATTTTCTGAGTTTCTGAGTTTCTGAGTTTCTGAGTTTCTGAGTTTCTGAGTTTCTGGGGCTGGGTGGTAGTTGTTTTGATAGTTGTATGCGCATTCATTTGCAATGTCGACGCTTATTCACCTTTCCGCCCTTACGGCGGGTTACTTTGGTCTTGGCCAAAGTAACCAAAGCCGTTGCGC